>JAEZEU010000161.1 GCA_023432885.1 Pseudomonadota bacterium
GCCATGAAAATCCAGATCAGGAAGTAGGCGAAATTGCCGACATCGTAGGAGTCGGCGAAGAGCGGGTACGCTAGCGCTCCCCCTAACACCACGAGGAAGCAGATCCAGAACGTCCTGCCACGTCCGAGCGTCTGCGGGCCTTCTAACAGCTTGAACATCAACGTTATCCCTTAGCGCCCACGACGAACCAGCACGCTGGAGAGCCCTTCGGGCAACACGCGAATGATCAGGATGACGGCCACCAGCATACCGATCTGTCCGATGATCTGACCGTAGCTCGCGTTCAAGGCCATCCGGATCATCGCCAGGAACACCGCAGCCGGCGCCGTTCCAAGCAGCACGTTCGCTCCGCCGATCACGACGGTCACGAAGCTCTCGACCACGAAGGTCGCACCCATGGTCGGGATCAGCGTCATGGTCGGCGCGTACAGCGCACCGCAAAGACCGGCGAGCCCCGTGCCGATTCCGAAGCTGATCGAATAGATGCGGCCGGTCCGCGCCCCCAACGCCTTCGCCATCGCCGCATTCTGCATGGTCGCGCGCGCAAACACGCCGAATCGCGTCTTCATGAAAATGATGTAGAGACCGGCCAGCACGGCCACCGCGCAACCGAACAGCACAAGCCGGTAGGTCGAGAACGTATAGTCGCCGATCGCAAAGCTTCCCTCCGGCGTCCCGATGCCCCGTACAGCGGAGCCGACGATGAGCAGCATCGATTGCGTCACGATCAGGCTGAGCCCCCAGGTCGCAAGCAGCGAATCCAGCGGCCGCTTGTAGAAGCGCCGCACGACCAGGAACTCGACGACGACGCCGATGAGCCCCGCCGTCACCGCGGCCAGGATCTGAGCGATCGGGAGCGGCACGCCCAGATTCACCAGGCCAACGGTGACATACGCGCCGCACATGATGAACTCGCCATGCGCCATGTTGATGACGCCCATCATGCCGAACACGATGGCAAGGCCTGCGGCCGAGAGGATGAGGAACGCGAACACGTCGGCGAACTGATACAGTACAGAAAAGACTTCAGCCGACATCTTGATCCCCTTGTCGGTCCCGGCGCCGCATCGTTGCGGCGCCGGTCTTGTTCAAGATCGTGAAACTGGACACGAGCAAGATCCGTGCCCAGACGTCACGACTTCTTGGGAAGGTGGCTCGGCGTGTACTGATCCTTGTCGTTCTTCTTGGTCAGATCGCAACCGATCTCGCCAAGCCAGTAAGGCTGGATCGTGCCGTAGTCTTTCTCGACCTTCACCTCGTGCTTCGGCCCGACCGAGATCAGGCGCATGCGGTGCGAAGTGTGCTGGCTCTTGGGATCGATGCAGACCTTGCCCTCGGGAGCGTCGATGCAGGCATCGCCGGTGGCGATCACCTTGCGCATATCCTCCAGCTTGGTCGACTTCGCCTTTTCGACGAGCGTCTTGTACATGTAAAGCGCGTTGTAGGCGTTATATCCCATGTCATTGATGTAGAGTTCATCGGGGAATTTGGCGCGCCAGCGCTTCTTGAACTCGTTGGCCTCGGGCGTGTCGATCTCCTCGAACCAGTTCGCGGTTGCATGCATGTTGTTGAGCGCTGGCGGCTTGAACCGCTTGTGCTCGAAGCCGAGCATGACCTTGATCGACGAGCCCATCGGCAGGTTGAGATTGGCGGCGGCCGCCTGCTCGAAGAACGAATCCTGAGCAGCGCCGACGTTGATCGTCAGCAGCCAGTCCGGCTTCGCCTTCTGGATGTTCTGGATGGTCTGCGCGAACTGCGACACGCCGAGCGGGATGAACTCCTCGCCCACAACCTCGCCGCCGAGATCCTTCATGAGCTTGCGGTTCCACTCCGCCGAGATCTGACCGAAATTGTAGTCGGCGGCAATGACGTAGACCTTCTTGCCGAACTTCTCGACCATCCAGGGAATCAGCGTCGAGAACTGCTGCTCGGGCACCGCGCCCATGCTGATCATGCTGGCGTCGCAGACACCGCCCTCGTACTGGTTGGTGTAGAAGTAAGGCGTCGTGGTGCGACCGACGATCGGGCGCAGCGCCTCGCGCGAGGCCGAGGTGATACCGCCGATCAGCACGTCGACCTTGTCGCGGTTGAGCAGACGCCGGCCGAACTCCTGGTAGCGGGCGTTATCGCCCTGCGGATCGAGGTGGATCAACTCGATTTGCCGCCCCAGGATGCCGCCGCTCTTGTTGATCTCCTCGACGGCGAGTTGCGAGCCGTGCAGCTTCGGCATGCCCATGAAGGCCAGGTCGCCTGAGACGTCTTCGAGCAGACCCACCTTCAACGGTGGCTCGGCTGCCTGAGCGACACTCATCGCCGCCGCCGTACCGAGCATGGCGCTGAGCAAAACCATCCCTAACTTACGTCCTGAATTCATCGTGATGTCCCCTGTTGTTGAAAGCGACTGGATGTCATGGCTTGAGGTAGTTCTTCAGGATCGATGCCCCCATCGTGTATTTGGGGTCGACCATGTTGCCGAGGCGCATACGGCCGGCCTGGCTGAGCAGCATGTAGGCGTCGATCTCGTCGAAGCCGTAATCGGCCGCCATCCACCGCACGAGTTCGCGGTAGGCGATACGCGCCGCGTCCTCGAGCGGACGTGCGCTGCCGATAGTCATGATGAAGTCCTTGGTCTCGAGCCGAGGCCAGGCAAAGCTCCAGTTCTTGATCAAGTCGACCTGCAGCGTGACGGTGGCGCGCTGCTCCAGCGCAACGCCGGAAAGCTCGCCGTCCCCTTGCGTTGCGTGGCAGTCGCCGACGTAGAGCATCCCGCCGTCGGTATGCACCGGGAAATAGATGATGGCGCCGGGCGCAACGTCGGGCAGATCCATGTTGCCGCCGTGATAATCCGGCTGCAGCGACGAGATCGCCTCGATCTCCGGCGAGACGCCGATCGTGCCGATGAACGGCTCGTAGGGCAGCGTAAGCTTGTCGTTCCAGCGCACGCCGTTCCTGTCAACATGCACCTTCTTCACGCGCTCCGGCAGCGGCGGATTGAGCATCGCCGTCGAGCCTGTCCCGACCAGTCCGCCGAACTCCGGAATGATGCAGGTCGTGCCGGCCGGCTGCTCGCCACGCGTCTCGACGTCGCGGATGTAGATCGCAAGGCAATCGCCCTTTTTAGCGCCCTTCACCGCGATCGGCCCGCATTGCGGGTTGAGATAAGGGAAGTTCAGTTTTGCGGTGGGACTGTCGGTCTCCTTCGTGAGCACCCCGCCAAAGGCATCTTCGGTCTCGACGACGACCACCCCGCCGGGATCGATCGACAGGGTCGGCTTGGCATAGGGACCATAAACGTAGTGGAAGCCGCCCTGCTGCTCGATCGTCAGGCCATGGGTCGCGCCGGGCGCGCCCTTGGCGACGGCACGCTTGGCCATGATGGATGTCTTCAACCAGTCTTCGGACATGTTGATCGGCTCCTCAGCTCAGATCCCGGGATGACGCTTGTGCCAATCGGTGACGCGCTGGAAGGCATCGCCTGCGCGAACGAGGCCGGCCTCGTCGAAATGGCGGCCGACGAACTGGAAGCCGACCGGACCGCCGTTCGCCGCGAAGCCGCCGGGCAACGTCACGGTCGGGCTTCCCGTCATATCGAACGGGCATGTGAAGCGCAGCAGGCCGCCGATCAGTGAGGCGTCCTCGCCGAGCGTCATCATCTTCGCGAGAGTCGGCGCAGCAAAGGCCTGCGCCGGAACGGCGATCAGATCGACGGTCTCGAACAGCAAACGCACTGCGCCGCGAAATGCCTCGCGGCGAAGCACGATCTTCTGATAGTCCATGCCGGATTGCTGCCGGCCGAGATCGAGCAGACCTGCGAGCCCCGGACCGTACTCGTCCTTGCGCGCCGGATAGGTGTCCTCGTGCGCGACCGCGACTTCGATGCCACAGAGCGGGAACCAGTCGTCGATGACCGCCTTGGGATCGGGAAAGTTGATGTCCTTGATCGTCGCGCCGAGATCGGCCGCCACACGCAACCCTTCGGCCAGCACCTTGGCCGCGTCGCCATCCGTGCCTTCTTCGGTCCAGCGCCGGTCGAGGCCGATCGTCACGCCGCGCAGGTCACCGGTCAGGCCAGCGAGATAATCGGGTACGGCCAGCGGAACCGACGTCGTGTCCTTGGGGTCCTGCCCCGCGATCACGCCGAGGATGGCGCCGCAGTCAATCGCACTGCGTGCCATCGGGCCGATGTGATCCAGCGTCGCCGCGAGTTCGAACGCGCCGTAGCGGCTGACACGCCCCCAGGTCGGCTTGAGTCCGGTGACACCATTGGCCGCGGACGGAAAGCGGATCGACCCGCCCGTATCGGTGCCGAGCGAACCGAAGCAGAGGCCCGCCGCGGTGGCAACGCCGGAGCCACTGGAAGATGCGCCGGACCAGAGATCCGCGTTCCACGGATTTTTCGGCGGATCGATCTTCGGGTGATGGTCGGCGTAGGCGCCTTCAGTCTGCTGCAGCTTGCCGAGGATGATTGCGCCGGCATCCTTCAGCCGCGCGACCACCGTTGCATCCTCGGTGGGGCGGAAGTCTCGATGGATCGTCATGCCATGCGCGGCAGGCGCGCCTTTGGCCCAGCAGAGATCCTTGACCGCCACCGGCACTCCGTGCAGCGGTCCCCTGATCTTGCCGGAGGCGATCTCCTTCTCGGCCGCCGCCGCTTCCGCGAGCGCCGAGTCGGCCATTACATAAGCATAACTCTTGAGCTTGCCGTCGAGCTTCTCGATCCGCCCGAGCATCGCCTTGGTCGCTTCGACCGGCGACAGCTCCTTCATCTGGATCTTCCGCCCGACATCGACGAGCCCGAGATAGTGGAGATCTGTTGCCGACATTGCTTTTCATCCTTCCGCTCGACGCAACACAAGGACACCCACGCGTAAACGCCACCTACCTGGCGATGCGGACGCAGCGCCAGCTTTCCAGCCGACAAACGAAAAAAGCCACCCGCCCCCCCGGAACGAGGTGACGAATGGCTCAAATGCCGCGGCTATAACCTATCGCTCAGGGTCCGTGATCGAACGAAGCATTAAGTGCAAAGAGCTGGACATCATCGGCCAGTTCGGCGCACGCAAAGTTCGACAGGTCGCCCTGTAGGAGAAAAGTCTATGTAACTGCCTATCGCATTGTCAACGATGCTGTCTGCCCAAATTTCGGAAGTGCTTGCGCAGCAAAACGGCATGCCACTTGCGCTGTCTTCGGCGATGATGGTTTCATATTCCCGTTGTGCGATCGAAAGCCGTCAATGATCAAGCCGTCTGTTCCCGTTGGCATCATCTGCTCGCAGTCCGGGCCCTATCAGGCGATGGGCCGCGAGATCCTCAAGAGCGCGATGATGGCGGTCGACGAGATCAACAACCAGACCGAGTTCGACTTCTCGATCGCACCCCACATTCGCGATCCCCGCGGCATTCTTCCCGAATACCATACGGTCTGTGACGACCTCATCCGCAATGTCGGCGTCGAACACATTATCGGCTGTTACACCTCGGCCTCGCGCAAACAGGTGCTTCCGATCGTGGAGCGCACCGATCGCCTGCTCTGGTATCCCGCCCGCTATGAAGGCTTCGAGTGCTCGGACAACGTGATCTATGTCGGCGCCTCGCCCAATCACAACGTGCTGCCGCTGGTCCGCTACGTGCTCGACAATCTGTCGCGTGAAATCTTTTGCGTCGGCTCCAACTACGTGTGGACGTGGGAAACCAATCGAGTCACCCGTGAACTGGTCAGCGCGGCAGGTGGCCACATCCTCGCCGAGCGGCTGCTCGAACTCGGCGAAAGCGCCGTCGGCCACATCGTCGACGAGATCGTTCGCCGCAAACCCCCGATCGTGTTCAATACGCTGGTCGGAAGCTCGAGCTACGACTTCATCCGCGCTTTTCACGCCGGAACCAAGGCTGCCGGGCTGGAGATTCCCATGCTGAGCTGCAGCCTGTGCGAGCCGGAACTGGCGATCGTCGGGCCGGCATCGGCCGGCTGCATCACGTCGTCGGCCTATTTCGAGAGTATCCACCTGCCGGAGAACCGCGCCTTCGTTAAGCGCTGGAAGGCGCGCCATGGCGAGGACAGCAGCCCTTCCGTCGACGGACAATCCGCCTATGCCGCTGTCTATCTGCTGGCGCGCGCGTTGCAGCGCGCGGGCACGTCCGATATTGTCGATGTGCGGCGCGCCGCGGCCGGATATCGCTACAATTCGCCGCAAGGACCGGTCTGGATCGACGGCGACAACAATCATTGCGTCCTTACACCGCGGCTTGCCGTATCGAATCCGCAAGGACAGTTTGATATCTTCTGGGAAGCCGACGCGCCTGTTAAGCCTGATCCTTACCTGACGCAGCTCGACGTTGCCGTCAGCCCATCGAGGGAAACCTCGGCGGGCGCTGCATTGCCGAATGCGCCGCATTTGCGGGTTGTGAAATGAGCAGACCGTCTTCATTTTCGCTGCGCGGACGCAAGGCGCTCGTCGCCATCAAGGACGAACGCGACGCGGCCATCGTGCGACGCCAGTTCGAGCGTCTCGGGATCGAGGGCGTTGCATGGACGCCAGGCGAGCCTGTCGACTCCGTACCCGATCTGTCGCTGATCGACGATGAGTTCCTGCCCTTGCTGCAGCCGGCGGAACGCGCGCTCCTGGCACGATCACCTGTCATCGCTCTGCTCGGCACTGAGACGCCAAGCCGCCTGAAGCTGGTGTTCGAACTCGACCCAGCCTCGTTCCTGGTCAAGCCCTTGCGGTCGGCCGGCATCTATGCAGCGCTCGTCATGGCATTCGAGCGAAACCAACGTACGAGCGAATTGAAGCAACAAGTCCTCAAGCTCGAGCAGCGCCTAAGGTCGCGTCGCGTCGTGCTTGCCGCCGTTCTCCAGGTGATGCATTCGCATGCGCTCGCCGAACCTGCCGCCTTTGCGCTGATACGCAGGCTCGCCATGCAGCAACGCAAGACGATCGAAGAGCTTTCGGCGGAGATTGCGGCGAGCGGCATGCTTCCGCGCGCAGCCGGTTAGATCGCCTTTCGTCGCCGGCGGGGATCAGGCTGCAATCTCCTCTGGTCTGCTCCCGCCTTCATCGCGTTTGCATTCAGCTCGAGGAGGTGGGCCGCAGCACGCGCATCGCTTGGCGAGCCATGATGCCTCAGCCGATTGGCACCCTTGAGCAAACTCTGACTTCCGCTTCTGGCCCGGGCTGTGTGACGCGAAGCATGTCGATCCCTGCTTATGGGAGCCAACAACCCGAAGACATCAAGAGTCGGTTCGGACTATACGGCTTCTAAGCCGTCCGCCCTCACTCTCCCCACGACGCGAACGCCTCGTTGAAGGCGCGCTCGCCCGGAGCGCCTTTCTCGATGGCGATGATGGCGCGGCGCTGGTTGGTGTAGACAAGAGGCACGTCGAACCAGGAGCGTTCCTTCAGGAGCTGCAGGTTGCGCTGGCGTTCGGAATCGACGTTGGACAGGCCGACCAGGAAGAAGCCGTCGGTGACCTTGACCGCCAGCGCCGACAGCGGCGTGCCGCGCGCCTGCTCGTTCGACTTCATCAAAATGCCCGGCACGTTGCCGACGCCGCCGCCGGAGAAATCCTGCGGCAGGATGAAGGTCAGTTCCGCGGTATGGCTCGCCGGCAGCGACGTGTCGGTATTGCGGCGGAACGACATGGTCATCTTGAACTTGCGGTCGGGAATCTCGACATCGGCCCGCACGGCGATGTCGGCCTTCTGGTTGCCGGAGGCCTTCACCGGTTCGGTGCGCCAGATCACCGTGCCGACATATTGCTTGCCCTTGGGATCAGACGGATCCTCGTCATACAGCACGACGCGCTGCGCCACCGGCGCGATATTGTCCGAGGGCTGGCCGACGCGATCCGGAATCTTCGGCCGCGTCGTCGGAGCAGCCTGATCCTTCGGCGCTTCCACGACGGCGGGAGACGACTTGTTGAAGAGGCCGCTGACGGTGGTGACGAGGGAGCGGCCCCAGAGGATGCCGGCGCCGACCAGGATCAGCACCACGCCGACGGCAATCGCGCTCTTGAAGGGAAAGGCCGCTGCTGTGCGCGGCCGCTTCGGCTCGCGTTCGCCGGCCGAGCCGATGCGCGGGCGCGGCGGCGGCGGCGGCATCTGGGGCTGCTGCGCGTAGCGGTCGGCCTCCTCCATGGAGTCGTCGCCCCAGGCGTAGGGCTGATCCGGATCGGCGCCGCGATTCTCCATGTTGGGCTCGAGCCGGTCGAACTCGGGCGACGGCGAGGGCACATTGGCGTAGGTCTTGCGCGCGTTGCGGTTGGCTGTCGCGGCGGCGCGGCCGAGATCGTCGGCATCGGCCGCGATGTCGCGGAAGCCGGGTACCCGCGGCGGCTGCGGCGCGGTGTTCTCGAAGCTGCGGCGTGTCGGCCGCTCGCCCCGCGGCGGCAATTGCGGATCGGCCATCGGCACCTGCGGCTGGGCAGGCGGCTGCGGACGCGGCCCGGC
>JAEZEU010000213.1 GCA_023432885.1 Pseudomonadota bacterium
AGCGCGCTGCTGCCGCCGCTGCTCAACTTCAAGGGATTCGTGGCGCTTGAGGCCTGGCGCGTTTCGAACCGGCTCTGGCAGTCCGGCCGCACGGACCTGGCGCTGCTGATGCAGAGCGCCTCTTCCGAACGGTTGCAGGTCAGCATCCATCCGTCTGCGTCGATCGGCACGTCCGTCTTCCTCGATCACGCCACCGGTATCATCATCGGCGCGTTTGCTCACATCGGCGATGACGTGACGATCATGCAGAACGTCACCATCGGCCGCAACCCGGACAATCCCTTGCGCGCTCCGCGTATCGGCCGTGGCGTGCTGCTGTCGTCCGGCTCGAGCGTGATCGGCGATGTCAGCATCGGCGATTTTGCCAGGATTGGCGCGGGCGCCGTCGTCACGCACGACGTCCCTCCCGGCTGCACCGCCATCGGCGTACCGGCACGGCTGACCAATTGCCCGGAGGATGCGATTCCGGCGTGAGTGGTGGCGCCAGTTGAGAGCGCCTCGCAATGGCAGGCGTTCTCGTTCTCGATCAATTGACAGGTCCGTTTACAATGTTCCCT
Organism: Pseudomonadota bacterium; assembly: GCA_023432885.1. GTDB lineage: Bacteria > Pseudomonadota > Alphaproteobacteria > Rhizobiales > Xanthobacteraceae > Bradyrhizobium. The sequence goes on from JAEZEU010000213.1 coordinate 558, forward strand.
CGCGCGCTGTCGGTCTTGCGCCTTGTAATGGTCCACCACCGGCGCTAACTAGCCGCCATGGCAGCCAGCCTTGCAGTCCGGTCCGCTTCGAAACGCCCGCGCGCACGGCGCTGGCGTAGCGCGCTCGCGGCCTTGATCTCGCTCGCACTGGCGCTCGCCTTCCTGCACAGTTCGGATTTTGACGTCGGCGGCGTCGGTGCCGGTGCCGTCGTGACCGTTGCGGCAGCGCAGACCGGTTGCGATGTCTCCGGCAAGTCCGCGCCCGACTGGGGTGCGCCCCATGGCGACCATTGCCTGGCCCATGCCACGACCGTCGCACCGCACGACAATGCGGTGCCGATCGAATACATCACGCGCGTGCATCGTCTTGCCGTCGCGCTCGCGCCCAAGACGGCTGACCTCGCCGCGCCCTTCAAGCCCCCTCGCGCCTGATCTGGCCGCGACGGCCGACTGCGCTTCGCCGCGATCCGCGGCGGGCATCTTCACGCCTCTGAATGATCAGTCACGCGCGCGCGTGCCGCACTGGATGCGCGAGCTGGAAGGCTCAAGATGAAACGGATTCTTCTCTTTATCGCCGGCATGGCCGCGGGAATCGCCGCGATCATGACGGCGGCCGCGCTGGCCGGATGGCCGGTATCGCTGCCGGCTGCGCACGACCATGCCGTAACGGCTCCCGCCGCCCACGACGCGCATGGTCCTGCCGAGGGCCCGCCGCGCGTCGACCTCACGGAACAGCAGATTCGCGACAGCGGGATCACGCTCGCTGAAGCCAGGGGCGGCACGCTGAAACGCCATTTTCTCGCGCCGGGCTCGCTGATCCCCGATGCCAACCAGATCGCCCGCGTCTCGGTGCACGTGCTCGGCACGGTCGCCGAATTGCGCAAGAAGCTCGGCGACAGCGTCGAGAAGGACGAGATCGTGGCGGCGATCGAGAGTCGCGAGGTCGCGGATGCCAAGAGCGAATACCTCGCCGCCCGCGTCACCAACGAGCTGCGGCAGACGCTGTTCAATCGCCAGAAGGCGCTGGTCGAGAGCCGCGCCGTTTCCGAGAACGAATTTCTCCGTACCCAGCTCGCCGCCAACGAAGCGCAGATCAAGCTCGACGGCGCCCGGCAGAAGCTGTTCGCGCTGGGCCTGTCGCAGACCGAAATCGCCGACTTGCCGGACCAGCCGCCTGAAAGCCTGCGCAGGCAATATCTGCGATCGCCTATCTCGGGCCGCGTCTCCGAGCGCCGCGTCGATCTCGGCGGATTGACCGGCCGCGGCGGCCCGGAAAGCGAGCTCTTCGTCATCGTCAACCTCGACGACATCTGGGTCGATCTCGCCGTCTCGCCCGAGGACATCGCCTCCGTGCGCGAGGGCGCTCTCGTCGCCATCCGTGCGACCGGCATCGAGGGCGAGGCGATCGCGAAAGTCGTTTTCGTCAGCCCGTTGCTCGACCGCGAGACGCGCAATGCTCGCGTTATCGCCAGCCTGCCCAATCCCGACCACCGCTGGAGGCCCGGCACTTTCGTCACGGCGGAGATCCCGCTGGGCGATGCGCCCTCGAAGGTGATCGTTCCGAAAAAAGCGCTGCAAACCGTCAAGGGCGCGCCGGTGCTGTTCGTGCGCGATCCGGGCGGCTTCGAGGCGAGGCCGGTCAAGACAGGCCGCGAGGACGACGACGATGTCGAGATCGTGAGCGGGCTGGCGCCCGGCGAAACCATTGCCGTCGCCAACACTTTCACGCTCAAGGCCGAACTGGAAAAGGCCGTGGCGGAGCACGAGCACTGACATGATCGAATGGATCATCGATTTTGCCATCCGCCGCCGCTGGGTCGTCGTAACCCTTGGCGCGATCGCCGCGGCCTTCGGCGCCTATGCGATGACGAAGCTGCCGATCGACGCCGTGCCCGACATCACCAACAAGCAGGTGCAGATCAACACGCTTGCCCCTGCATTGTCGCCTGCCGAGATCGAGAAGCAGATCACATTTCCGATCGAGACCGCGCTTGCCGGCGCGCCGGGTCTTGAAAGCACGCGCTCGCTGTCGCGCAACGGGTTCTCGCAGGTCACCGCCGTCTTCACCGAGCGCACCGACATCTACTTCGCGCGCCAGCAGATCGGTGAGCGCTTGACGGAGCTTCGCGCCCGCCTGCCGCAGGGAGTGGAGCCTCGCATCGGCCCGATCTCGACCGGGCTTGGCGAAATCTACATGTGGACCGTGCATTTCGCCGACAAGCCGGCCGAACGCGACGGCATGCCCGGCCCGCAGCGCGACGGCCGCTTCCTGACGCCGGAAGGACAGTTGCTCGAGAGCGACGTCGAGAAGAACGCCTATTTGCGCACGGTGCAGGACTGGATCGTCAAGCCGCAGATCAAGGTGGTGCCCGGCGTCGCGGGCGTCGACGCCATTGGCGGCTATCTCAAGCAGTACCAGGTCAGCCCCGATGCGGCGAAGCTTATCGCGTTGGGCCTCACCTTTGCCGACGTGGCAAAGGCCATCGAGGCCAACAACGTCAGCCGTGGCGCTCGCTACATCGAGCGCAACGGCGAGGGGGTCGTGGTTCGCTCCGGCGGCCGGCTCGAAAACGCCGATGAACTCGGCTCCGTCGTCGTCACCACGCGGGGCGGCGTGCCGGTGCGCGTTCGCGACCTTGCCGCCGTCTCGATCGGCGGAGAGACCCGCACCGGAAGCGCCAGCGAGAGCGGCCGCGAGGTCGTGATCGGCACCGCGATGATGCTGATCGGTGCCAACAGCCGCACGGTCGCGTCGGCCGTCGATGAAAAGCTGCGCGCCATTGCGCCGACCTTGCCGCCCGGCATCGAGGTCACTACCGTGCTCGACCGCACCCAGCTCGTCAACGCCACCATCGGCACTGTCGCGAAGAACCTCACCGAGGGCGCGCTGCTCGTCATCGTCGTGCTGTTCCTCCTGCTCGGAAATTTCCGCGCCGCGCTGATCACGGCGCTGGTGATTCCGCTGTCCATGCTGATGACCGCCGTCGGCATGTGGCAGGGCGGCATCAGCGCCAATCTGATGAGCCTCGGCGCGCTCGATTTCGGCCTGATCGTCGACGGCGCCGTCATCATCACCGAGAACAGCCTGCGCCACCTTGCCGAGAAGCAACGCGATCTCGGCCGCCTGCTGACGCGGGAAGAGCGCCTTGCCACCGTGCGGGCGTCCACGGTCGAGATGGTCAAGCCCAGCCTCTACGGGCAGGCCATCATCCTCCTGGTCTATGTGCCGCTCCTGACTTTCAGCGGTGTCGAAGGCAAGATGTTCGAGCCGATGGCGCTGACCGTGATTCTGGCGCTCGCCGCGGCTTTCGTGCTGTCGCTGACGCTCGTGCCGGCGCTGATCGCCATCACGCTGTCGGGTCGGGTGCAGGAGAGCGAGAACCGCATCGTCGTGGCGGCCAAGAGCGTCTATTACCCGCTTCTGCGCACGGCAATGGCCTCTCCGCGTCCCGTCATTGCGGCAGCGGTCCTGCTGTTCGCGATAGCGTTGTTCGGTTTCAGCCGTCTCGGCCAGGAATTCATCCCCTCGCTTGACGAGAAGAACATCGCCATGCAGGCGCTACGCATCCCGTCGATTTCTCTGACGCAGTCGCAAGCCATGCAGCTCGCGGTGGAGAAGGTCGTCAGCCGCTTTCCACAGGTCGCCTTCGTGTTCTCCAAGACCGGCACGGCGGAGATGGCGAGCGATCCGATGCCGCCGAACGCATCCGACACCTTCATCATGCTGAAGCCGCGCGAAGCGTGGCCGGATCCTTCGCTGACCAAAGAGGCGCTGATCGAGCAGATCGCCACGGCCGTCAATCTGCTGCCCGGCAATGTCTACGAATTCACCCAGCCGATCCAGCTGCGCTTCAACGAGCTTCTGGCGGGGGTGCGCGGCGACATCGCTGTGAAGATATTCGGCGACGAGTTCGAGCCGATGCTGCGTGCCGCGAACGATGTTGCGGCGAATCTGCGCAGTGTGCGTGGTGCCGTCGACGTCAGGGTCGAGCAGGCCGGCGGCCTTCCGGTGCTGGAAATCAAGGTTGACAAGGCCGCGATCGCCCGACGGGGCCTCAGCTTGTCGGCGGTGCAGGATGTGATAGGTGCCGCGGTCGGTGGCCAGGAAGCGGGTGTGATCTTCGAGGGCGACCGCAGTTTCGAGATCATCGTGCGGCTGCCGGAAAGCGTGCGTGCTGATCTGGAAGCGCTGAGCAACCTGCCGGTGGCGCTGCCGCAGCCGACGCCGAATGCGCCGGTGCAGAGCGTGCCGCTCAATCGTGTCGCGAAATTTTCCTTCGCCGAAGGGCCCAACCAGATCAGCCGCGAGAACGGCAAGCGCCGCATCGTCGTGACGGCCAACGTGCGTGGCCGCGATCTCGGCTCCGTAGTAGCGGAGGCGCAGCAGCTCGTTGCGCGCAATGTACGCTTGCCGCCCGGCTACTGGATCACGTGGGGCGGCCAGTCGGAGAATCTGGTCGCCGCCCAGCAACGCCTTGCCGTCGTGGTGCCGGCCTGCTTCGTCATGATCTTTCTCCTGTTGCTGAGCGCGATGGGTTCGGTGCGCGAAGCGCTGCTGGTGTTCAGCGCCGTGCCGCTCGCGCTGACCGGCGGCATCTTTGCGCTGTGGCTGCGCGGCATGCCCTTCTCCATCTCGGCCGCCGTCGGCTTCATCGCGCTGTCGGGCGTCGCTGTGCTCAATGGGCTTGTGATGCTGAGCTACGTTCGACAACTGCGCGAGGGCGGCATGCCGCTTGCGAAGGCGGTCGAGGAGGGCGCGCTGACGCGCTTCCGTCCCGTCATCATGACCGCGCTGGTGGCTTCCCTCGGTTTCCTGCCCATGGCGTTCGCGACCGGCACCGGCGCCGAAGTCCAGAAGCCGCTCGCCACCGTCGTCATCGGCGGCCTGATTAGCGCCACGCTGCTG
>JAEZEU010000243.1 GCA_023432885.1 Pseudomonadota bacterium
CCGCCGGTGCATCTGTGGAACCCGCCGTTCTGCGGCGATATCGACATGCGAATCGCCAGCGATGGGACGTGGTTCTACATGGGAACGCCAATCGGCCGTCCCGCGCTGGTACGGCTGTTCTCGACTATTCTCAAGCGCGAGAACGGCAAGCACTTCTTAGTTACGCCGGTCGAGAAAGTCGGCATCCAGGTCGATGATGCGCCGTTCATGGCCGTGGAAATGCGCATCGAGGAGGATGCGCACGGCAGGCTCCTGCGGTTCCGCACCAATGTCGACGACTGGGTGGCGTGCGGGAGGGGTCATGCGCTGCGCTTCGAGCGAACTGCCGACGGCGGGCTCACACCGTATCTGCATGTCCGCGCGGATCTCTGGGCCAAGGTCACCCGCGCCCTCTACTACGATCTGGTTGACATGGGCGAGGAGCGGATGATCGATGGCGAGGAAATGTTCGGGGTCGAATCGGGCGGCGAGTTCTTTGCGATGGCCGACGCAGAGCAGGTGAGGGACGCGCGTTGATCGAACAGGTCTTGAACGCGAGGCCCGCGGCCATCAGCGCGGAGGAGTTCTTCACCCGCTCGCGCGCGCGGCTGGATTTTGGCGTACCGCCTTCCCTGGTCGATCCCAATATCATTCCGCGCACCGGAGATTCCGGCAACGACCGCATGCTGGAGATCGTCGCCAGGGAGCAGCCGGTGCGCCCTGCCGCGGTGCTGATCCCGGTGGTCGACCATCCCGAGCCGACCGTGCTGCTTACGCAGCGCTCGCCGCATCTGAGCAGCCATGCCGGGCAGATTTCCTTTCCCGGCGGCAAGATCGATGCCGGCGACGCCTCGCCGATGGATGCCGCGCTGCGCGAGGCCTGCGAGGAAGTAGGCCTGAAGCGCGACTTCATCGAGCCGATCGGCTATCTCGACGTCTACGGCACCGCCTTCGGCTTCCGCATTCTGCCGACCGTTGCCAAAGTGAAGCCCGGCTTCAAGCTTCATATAAACGAATCCGAAGTGGTCGATGCCTTCGAGGTGCCGCTCGCTTTCCTCATGAACCCGGAAAACCACCAGATCCATATGAAGGAATTCCGCGGCACGGAGCGGTCCTATTACGCCATGCCGTTTGCCGAGCGCTACATCTGGGGCGCCACTGCCGGAATCCTGCGCGTTCTCTATGAGCGGATCTATCTGGCATGATCCGTCCGGTTCTGACCGAAATCGGAATCTTCCTCATCCCGTTTGCGGTCTATGCGTTGTTCCTGCTTGCATCGCGCTCCGACGTGTTGAAGCAATCCTCCTGGCCGCTCTCCCTCGTCGCCAAGCTCGTGCTGGCCTCGCTGCTGCTGGTCATCATCAGCTTCATATTCCTTGCCGAGTTCTCCGGCGCGCCGCCTGACTCGACCTACACGCCGGCCCATATGGAAAACGGACACCTGGTGCCCGGCATCGAAACACCGGGAGCCGGCAAATGAGCGAAGCCCGGGTGCTCGCTCATGCACCGTGGCTGCAGTCGGGCCCGGCATCCCGCGTGCTGGCGGTGCTCAATGGCGGCGGCGAGGAAGCGCGCGTGATCGGCGGCGCCGTGCGCAACGCGCTGCTCGGCCTTCCCGTCGCCGACATCGACATCGCAACGACCGCGCTTCCGGACGAGGTGATCCGCCGCGCCGAGGCGGCCGGCATCAAGAGCGTGCCGACCGGCATCGAGCACGGCACGGTGACCCTGGTGCTCGACAAGCATCCTTTCGAGGTCACCACGCTGCGCGAGGACACCGAAACCTTCGGCCGCAAGGCGAGGGTAGCCTTCGGCCGCGACTGGATGCGCGACGCCGAGCGGCGCGATTTCACCATCAACGGCCTTTCCGTCGATGCAGCCGGTGTCGTGCACGACTATGTCGGCGGGCTTGCCGATATCGCCGGGCGGCGCGTGCGCTTCATCGGCAATCCCATCGAGCGTATCGCCGAGGATTACCTGCGCATCCTGCGCTTTTTTCGCATCCACGCGGCCTACGGTGCGGGCGAAGTGGATCGCCCGGGTTATCTCGCCTGCATCGGCGGCCGCGCAGGCCTGGCGAGCCTGTCGGCCGAGCGCGTGCGCATGGAGATGCTGAAGCTGTTGGTGGCGCCAGGAGCGGCGGACTCCGTCACCGCGATGGCGGAGGCCGGCTTGCTGCAGCAGATCATCGGCGGCGTTGCCTATACCCGTACGCATGCTGCGATGATCAATGTCGAGCGGCTGCTCGCCCTGCCGGCGGATGCGATGCGCCGTCTTGGTGCACTGGCAGTGGCAGTCACCGAAGATGCGAGCCGTCTCGCCATGCGGCTGCGATTGTCCAATGCGGAGGCAAAGGCGCTGGACTCGATAGGACAGCGCTGGTGGCGGCTCGCCGGCATGGACGAGGCAACCGCCAAGCGCAGCCTCTACCGGCTGGGTGAGGCGGCGTATCGAGACCGGTTGATGCTTGCCTGGGCGCGGGCAGGGGGAAGCGATAGCGGCAATTGGAGGCAAATGGCCGATCTGCCGCAGCGCTGGAGCGCGCCAAAATTTCCGCTCAAGGCTGCCGATTTCATCTCGCGCGGCATCTCCGAAGGTCCTGCGCTCGGCCATGTGCTGACGATTGCGGAGGATGCCTGGCTCGCCGCCGGCTTTCCGCTTGGGCCCGCCGCGATCGCTGCTATCGCCGATCAGACCGTGGCGCGCTTCGCGCGCGATCATCGGCTGTGAACATTCTCTCCGGTTTCGCTGACGTTTCGCTGGCGCAGCTTGTGCTGGTCGGCTGTGTGGCGCTATTCGCCTCCGTCGTCGGCGGCCTCGCCGGCTACGGCACCGGGGCGCTGATGCCGCTGGTGCTGGTGCCGCTGATCGGGGCAGAGCCCGTCGTGCCGATCATCGCGATCTCCTCGATCTTCACCAATTTCTCCCGCTTCATCGCCTTCGTCCGCTATGCGGACCGTCGCCGTGCGCTCATCGTCATCGCAGCGGCCTGTGTAACCACTGCGGTCGGCGCCTGGGGCTACACGCGGCTCACCGGCGCGGGAGCTGCGCTCGTCATCGGCGCCATGCTTATCCTGAGCGTGCCGCTGCGGCGGCTGGCGAAACGGCGCGATATCCGGATCGGCGACGGCGGCCTGGCGATCGGCTCCGTCGGCTATGGCTTCGTGGTCGGTGGCACCTCTGGCTCCGGCGTGATCCTGCTGTCGCTGTTGATGGCGGCGGGGCTTGAAGGCGCGGCCGTGATCGCGACTGACGCGGTGATTTCTCTGGCCACGAGCGTCATCAAGATTTCGGTGTTCGGTCTCGCGGGCGCCGTCACCGCGCAGGTGCTGGCCTTTGCCGTGCTGATCGGTGCCGTCGCGCTGCCCGGCGCCTTCCTCGCCAGGGCTTTTGTCGAGCGCATGCCCGTGCACATCCACACGGCGATACTCGATGTCGTGGTGATCGCGGGCGGGGTGATGATGATGTCTGCGGCGGTGCGAAGTCTGCTCTAGAAAAAGGAGACGCTGCAAAGCTGGCCGACGCCGTCTATCCCAAAGCGATGCCTGATCGGGAACGCTAGTGGATCACCTTGCGGGCCGCTTCGGTGTGGCGAGGGCCGGGCCCATGCACCGCTGCACCTCGTCCGGCACGTTATAGTCGCGCATGATCGTGCGGCTGTTGCGCAGGCCACACGCCTCTCGCTGCACGATGAACATCCACAGCGACTGGCCGGCCTCCGTCACCAGGATACGCCTTGCCTGCTGTACTGACGCCGAAGCGCCCGAGCGGGGATTTCCGGCGTCGAACTCCCGCAGTCTGGCGAGAGCCTGTTCCAGCGATCGTCCCATCCGCCCGAGCGCAGCGGCCCTCTCTTCGGCGAACTCATAGGCGAGAACGTCGAGGGGAACGCGATCAAGGCGAAAATCGCGGGACATCGGGCGTATATAGCGTGCTGTGCCCAGCACGCGCAATGATGTGTCCTGTTCCGAAGCCGGCGTGGAACAGGACTCGCGCAGCTATTCCGCCGTGATCTTCGCATCCTTGACGACCTTGGCCCAGCGGGGACGATCCTTGGCGATCAGTTCGCTTAGCCGTTCAGGCGGGCCTCCCTGCGCGATCAGGCCCTGCTTCTCGAGAAGGGCTCGAACGTGCGGCTGCTGCGCGCCACCGCCTGCGTGCCGATGTTGCCGCTCGCGCCGGGCTTGGTCTCGACGATGCGCGCGAGCAGATCGGGTCCCGTGCCGGCATGGGAACGTTGAGCCGGATCGCTTGCTAGGTCTGCGCCGGGCCGAGACCAGCATCAGGGGAGCAACGTTCGCGGCCAGAAATCGCAGCACCTCACGGCGCGTGCGCCAGCGGGGACCTGGTCCTGCGCCTCGCGGTCGGGCAGCATCGCCATCGCGTCAGCGCCGCTTCCTCTTGCGAGATCCTTCCTCTTCTTCTTCGTCCTCCTCCTCCTCTTCTTCGTCCTCGTCGTCTTCTTCGTCTTCTTCCTCTTCGTCGTCGCCGTTCTCTTCCTCGTCGTCCTCTTCCTCGTCCTCGTCATCCTCCGTTTCGATCAGTTCAAGAAC
>JAEZEU010000262.1 GCA_023432885.1 Pseudomonadota bacterium
CGAAGCACCACCTCGCCGAAGTCCGACAGCGCGGTCGAGACGATGACCTGGCCGCCGGCTTTCGCCAGATGAATCGACGTGCCGATCAGGTTCATCGCGATCTGGCGCAGCGCGCGCGCATCGGCCACGACGGGCGGCAGCGTGCGCGCCAGCGAGGTGCGGATGATGGTCCGCTCGCGATTGGCCTGCGGCTGCATCACGGCGACGCAACTCTCCACGAGCTCGTTGAGATTCTGGCTGGTGAAGGCAAGATCGATCTTGCCGGTCTCGATCCGCGACAGGTCGAGCAGATCGTCGATCACGCAGATCACGCGCTCGCCGGAGGCGCGGATGTCCTTCAAGTATTCGAGGTAGCGTTCGTTGCCGAGCGAGCCGAAACGCTCGCCGATCATCACCTCGGCAAAGCCGATGATGGCGTTGAGCGGCGTGCGCAGTTCGTGGCTGATCCGCGCCAGCATGTCGGACTTGGCATTGGCAGCCAGCTCGGTCAGGCGCTTCGCCTGCTGCAGCTCGTTCTCGCTCTTGCGGCTCTGCGAGAGGTCGCGGAACACGGCGAAGAAATTTGGCCCGTCGGCGCGGGTGCGCCCGATGGTGATCGACAGCGGAATGAAGCCGCCCTGGCGCACGCGGCCCAGCGTCTCGCGGCCGTGGTCGAGAAGGCTCGCCACGCCGGCGGACTTCACGCCGGCAAAATATTCGAAAACGCCGTGCTGGCTCTCCGGCGCGAAGAGATCGGCGAGATTGCGCCTGACCAGCTCTTCCCCGTCAAAGCCGAACAGCGCCTCGGCGCTGCGGTTGCAGGCGGTGATGTTTCCATCCTCGCTGAACATCACGATGCCCTCGGCAGTGGTGTCGAGGATGGCTCCGAGCTCTTCGGCATTGGCTTCACCGGCCGCCGTCGGCGGGGCCGGCTCCGCCACGATGGCGGAGGGCGCCGGCACGGGCGCGGCATCGACCGGCCCCTCCGAGCAGATCAGCGCCAGCGCAGCTTCGTCGTCCCACGCGATCGTGTGCAGGCGCGCCGCAGTTGCGGTCGCCGCTTCGTTCTCGGCCGCCTGGCCTACGGAAATCATCACCGGCGTGCCGCCTTCCGAGGTGCTGCTTGAGTTCGAAACGCCCGGCTCGACATACAGCGCGTCGAGGCCGCCGGCTTCCTCCAGCGCATGCAGGCTGGCGTAGCCGATGCGCTTGAGGAACGCCGGATTGGCATAGAGCAGGCGGTCGAGACGGTAGATCAGCACGCCTGCGGGGAGCAGATCGAGCAGCGCCTTGTCGCGCCTCGCCTGTCCGCGCGCCGGCGGCTCCGGCGGTGCCAGCCAGTCAGGGCGATCGCCTGGCGCTACCTCCGGCTCGGCACGGATCTCGGCGCTCTCGGCTTCGGCCGGAGCATTCGCTTCGTCATGGTCGCCGTTATCGAGACGCGCCGACAACTGGCGGGCGAGCTCGTTGAAGGCGCTGTTCTCCACCGGAGTCAGCGTCGGCGGCCTGGTCTCGCCTCCGATCGGGCGGAAGGGCAGTACATTGTCCGGCGTCTCGGTGTGGATCTCCGTCCGCGTGTCGGAGGAAGCCTGCACCAAACTTTCCTGGGGCGGTTCCACGGGGCCATCCAGATCGGTTGAAAGTGAATTCTCCACATCAACGGCTTCTGCAATTTGCTCTGCCGGCGCCCAATCATGGGCCGTAGCTGCTTCCAGAATAGCGGACGGCGGTGGCGGCGGGGTGGGCGGCGAAACAGATATTCCTCGCCGTCTCAGTAATTGCAGCCGCGAGAGGCCTGCAAGATCGCGGCAAACGCCAAAGCCCTGATACCCGGCGAAACTCCGTTCGCCGTCGAGTGCCGGTACGCCCGAGAGCTCGACCGGCAGGTAGCCGCCGTCCACCGGCCAGTTCAGTGCGATGCCGTTGAACGTTTCGCGCGAGGCAAGAGCCTTATGCATGCGAGCATCGCCATCCAGGCCGAGCGCATCGGCGATCTCGCGCCACGGCCTGCCGATAAGGCTTTCCGTGAGCGGACCGATCAGTTTGAGGAACTCATCGGAGCTGATCGCGAAGCGGTCTTCGCGATCGGTCTGCCACTTGAAGCGCAGCGGATGTCGGCGTTCGCTGCCGGGGGCAGCTTCGTCGGTTTGATCCGAGGCAGACGATGCCTCGCTGGCGAGAACGGGGGGCTGCTCCCGCGGCATCGTCGCCTGCTGCGCAGCTCCGGCCTGCGGAGCATGGCTGACCGCTGGCTGCGCTTCGACGGCCGGCGGTTCGTGGTTGTCTGCGAATGCGTCGAAAAGCGCGAACTCGGCCGGCGCCTCATTCGATTGCGCCGGTGTTTCATAGTCGGCGACGTGGCGCCTTGAGGCAGGGGAAGGGGCGGCCGCCTCGTGCATCTCCTCGGGCATCAGGGCGGCGATCGTCTGCTGCGGCCTCTTGTTTCGCGTCACTTTCGCCGCCGAAACGATCAGCACGCCGCTGCGGCCGTCGGGAAAATCGATTCGCGCGCAACTGCAAGTGGCAAGATTTCCGGGCGCTGCACCAAAGCCGCGCAGCCGCTCCATCCGGACCGCCCCGTCCGGACTGAGGCGGGGCCCGAGTTGCGCGATCTGCCGGCGGTGGGGATCGGCGGGCCCGAAGTGTTTTTCCGTCACTTGCGCATCGTTGCGCAGACCGAACACGGCAGCGCCGGCGGCATTGGCCCACAGAATCCGTGTGCCGTCGGCAGACCACAGCCAGGCGGGGAGGGCGCCGTTGGTATGTATCGCGAGCCGTGGATCGTTCGCGCCGGGCACCTTGAAATCCGCATCCTTCATCGAGCTGGTCTGACCGCGCTGGTTTGCCTTGTCGCCGCCGCGACGGTGGAAGTTAACGTCCCGTTAGTATCGCCCGCGCCCAAGGGCAAGGTCCACGCCGGCCCGCCGATAACGTTAACCCCGCCGGAGCTTTCCCGTGCCGCGAGCGTTAGGCATTGTAAACGCCCCGAGGAGGTCCACGATAGGCGGGGGGAGTCGGCGCCCGCAGGGGCTTGGACCCAAGGCGGACGTGTCAAGCGGAGAGAACAGGAGTGCACCATGAGTGACGATGGACGTGATCCCTTCGCAATTCCGAAGGATATGCGCGCGATGGCGGAGGCGAGCTTCGAGCAGGCCCGCCAGGCCTTTGACAAGTTCATGGAGAGCGCGCGGACGACCGCTGGCAATATGGAGGAGCGTCGCGAGACCGTGCGCGCCGGCGCCAAGGTGATCGGCAGCAAGGCCGTCGCGTACGCCGAAAAAAACGTGCAGGCCTCCCTCGATTATGCGCAGTCGCTGCTCAAGGCCAAGGATCTGCCCGAGGTGATGAAGCTGCATAGTGAGTATGTACAGTCCCAGATGCGCTCTCTGGCCGAGCAAGCGAGCGAAATGGGCCAGATCGTCAGTCGCGCCGCGATGGATGCCGCCAAGCCGGAAAAATGAGGCTATTGACCTGACGTCTGACTGTCCGGCCGGAACAAGCGTCCGGGCTTGATTAGTTATAAGGTATCCATTATAGACTCGCGGCATTGCACAATCTTTCATTGCGCTGCACAAAATTGACATGATAAGGCGATCTGATGCGATGGCCCGAGAGGGCACCCCCAGACGTCCGTAACGCACAGCGTGATCCAGTTCGTCACCCCCGGCGCAAGCCCGGGATGCACGCATGGGCTCACAGGTTCCACCTCACGACCCAAGGATGCATCTGAATGTCGACTGACCCGTTCTCCGCCTCCATTATTCCGTTTGAAGTTCCCGAGCAGGTTCGTGCCTTCGCCGAGCGGGGCGTTTCGCAGGCCCGAGAAGGTTACGCCAAGTTCAAGGACGCTGCCGAAGCCAATAACGGCACCATCGAGGCCGTGTTCTCCACCGTGAACAAGGGCGCGAGCGCCTACTCGGCCAGAGTGATGGAATTCGTCAAGGCCAACACCACCGCTTCCCTCGACTTCGCCCAGGATCTGTTCGGGGTGAGGTCGCCCGCCGAAGCGCTCGAGCTTTGGACTTCGCACACCCGCAAGCAGCTCGAGACCTTCACCACCCAGGCCAAGGAGCTCGCCGAACTTGGCCAGAAGATCGCGAGCGACACCGCCGAGCCGATCAAGGCCAATGCCGCCAAGTACTACAAGCCGGCCGCCTGATTCTTTGCTGTGAATTGACGAGAGGCCCGGACTCCCGGTCCGGGCCTTTTTTGCACCGGAATCCGTTGCGTCGACACGCCTCTGCGGCCTTGCCAAAGCCGGTCGTTGCACCTAGTTTCCGGCCAAATCGAGCCCCTGTTTTTCGGGGCGAACCCGATGCAGTTGTAGCTCAGTTGGTTAGAGCGCCTGTCTGTGGAACAGGAGGTCGGTGGTTCGAGCCCACCCAACTGTACCATCCTCAGCAAGACCATCCGCTACATCCGTGCCGCGCGAGCCTGCATGGCAAATTCAGCAGGCGTCGTTCATGCCGAAGCGCGCGACAGGCCTGCCTTGTTCAGCTTGCCAATGCGCCGGCCTTCGCCCACTATCCCGCAGGCTTTTCGCGGCTGGGGGATTCATGGGCGCCATTTGCTGGCGGGGATTTTATTGCGCAGCGCTGCTCGCGACGGTGCTTTTGGTATCCGAAGGCCCGAATTCCGCTTTCGCCTATACCCAGGAACAGCAGCAGGCCTGTACCCCTGACGCCATGCGGCTCTGCGGGAACTTCATTCCCGATGTCGACCGCATCACCGCCTGCATGATCCAGAAAAAATCACAGCTCTCGCCGGAATGCGGGCGGTTCTTCCGCCGGAATCCGGAGCCCGGTCCGCGCGCGGCCGGGCAGTCCGTCAACATCAAGCCGGTCGCACGCACGGCGAGCAGCACCAAGCCCGAGAAGCCGAAAAAGCCGGCCAAACCGGTGCGAGCTGAGCTGCCCTGACGGGCTAAAGGCATTCATCGCCAATTTTTCAAGCCTATCCAGCGCGACAGAACGCCCCTTTGCGACGGTCATTTGGGTAACCATCTCTCCGCGCGGGGCGGGCGCCGGAGATACTGCCTTGAGTGTAAATTACCAAGCCGAACTCGACCGGCACTTCACCTGGTTCGAGGAGAAACTGCCGGCTGGCCCGGCGCGTTTCGTCGGCTGGTTGCGCCAGCCGTCATCGTGGCTGGTGCGGATTCCTCTTGCGATTTTGCTGATGATCGGCGGCATCTGCTCGTTCCTGCCGGTGCTCGGACTCTGGATGCTGCCGCTTGGACTCCTTTTGTTCGCCCAGGATGTCCCGATGCTGCAGCCACCCCTGATTCGCCTGCTGGGCTGGGCCGAGCGAAAATGGCAGGAGCGGCAGCAAGCGAAAAAGGCGAGATAGACTGCGGCCAAGCGACTCATCGGATTCGATTTTTCTGCCGGCACGCTGCAAGCGGTGTGACTCAAAAGCCAACTTTGTAGCCCATTCAGGGGCTTCGCCCGAATTTGTCCGCAAATTCTTCTTTAACGAATCACTTCGCTGATTCATTTTTGGTTTCTGGGGTCAATCTGGAGGCCAAGGGAATGAACGTCATTGTTTTTGCATCGCGTAAGGGGGGCTCGGGCAAAAGCACCCTGGCCGCACACCTTGCAGCGCATGTCCACAAGTCCACGAGGCCTTGTCTGCTGGTCGATGGCGACCCGCAGGGATCGCTGACGCTTTGGCACAAATTGCGCGGCACGAACGAGCCGCCGATTCGCACTGCTGTCCGCTCCGTCGGAGAAATCGTTGCAGCGGCCAAGCGCGACGGAATGGAATGGGTCTTCATCGACACACCGCCGAATCTTTCGGCCGTCGTCGACGATGCGATCAGGAACGCGACCATGGTGATCATTCCGGCGCGGCCCGGCGTGTTCGACGTCAACGCGGTGCAGGAGACCATTCAGATCTGCCGTTCGGCCCGCAAGCCCTATGCGGTCGTGCTC
Organism: Pseudomonadota bacterium; assembly: GCA_023432885.1. Classification (GTDB taxonomy): domain Bacteria; phylum Pseudomonadota; class Alphaproteobacteria; order Rhizobiales; family Xanthobacteraceae; genus Bradyrhizobium. Next base: position 5,913 of record JAEZEU010000262.1, read on the forward strand.
AACGGTGCGCCGGCACAACGCGACGGGTTGGAGAGCCCGATCGTCACCATCGCCCGCGAATCGCTGGCCAAGTTCCGCGCGCCGGTGTGGGGCGGCCAGATCACCAACCGCGCCGATCTCTTGATGGCGCTAAGCCATGGCGAAGGCGCCCGCGAATATTATGCGGAAGGGCGCGCTGCGGCCGAGATTGCCCGGCTGTGGGCGGCGATCGAACGCTCGGTGAAGGCGATCCGCGGTGCGGCGTCGTCGTCCGGCGCCATGCACAAGCAGGCGGCCTGAAGCCGCGCTGCCAGCCCTGGAGCGCTTGCGAAACGCGCGGCTCCGCGCGTTTTCCTTTTGAGCGGATGTCGTCTTGATGTCGCTTACGCGACCATCAACACGTAGAAGAGGATCACCGGCGACATGCTCAGCAGCACCGACCAGATGCCGATGGCCCACAGGATGTCTTCGACGGTGAAGCCTTTCTGCTCCAGGATCTTCTTACTGAAGGTCGGCAGGACCGGCATCGCCGGTGGCTCGATGAGGGCAAGGTTCTCTTGATTGTTCACGACGCGCCCCGCGCTTTCTTGTTCTCGTTGCCGTGAGACATACGCGGCGGACTTTTAAAATCCCGGCCGCGCTTTCGCTCGCATTTGAACACAGGTGCTACCACGGGTTAACCACGGCGCCCGCGTCAGGCGCCGAGCAGGCGCAGGACCGCGACCGGCAAGAAGCCGATCAGTATCGCCCACAGCGCGAATGACGACACGATCATCACATCGCTGGTTCGCTGCGCGCGCTCGCGGCTCGCAAGGTTCGGATCGATCGACACGATGTCCCCCCTGTTTCGTCGTTATGGGGACATCCATACGCCAAACGCTTTAAGCTTGCGGCGGCTGTGCGGCGGCGAGTCGAACGAATGCTTTCACGCGCCCTTAACCACGCGCGTCATTTCGCCCCTCCAACAGATCAACGGGCAGAGCGCAATTCGGTTCGGCACCGGTCTCGCTGCTAGGCTCTCCGCTGCAGGGGTGGCGCGCGCCGCTCGATTTCCTGATCGAGTGTGGCCGCAAGCTCCGCGCTCACCTCTACCATCGGCAGCCGCACCTCGGGACTGTCGATCAAGCCGATGCGCCACAGCCAGTGCTTGGCCGGCGAGGGGCTTGGCTCCCTGAACAGCAGCCGCGTCAGCTCTGCGAGATCGCGCCATTGCGCCTGCGCGCCATCCTGATTGCCCTCCCGCAGCATTGTCCGCACCGACGCGAATTGCTCGGTCTCGACATGGGCCGAAAGCAGGATCGCGCCGTCGGCGCCATCGACCAGCGCGTCGTGATATTCGGTATCCTCGCCGGTCAGCACACGGAAGCCAGAGGGACGCCGGCGCAACAGATCGATCGACTGCTCGCGGTTGGCGCCGCAGTCCTTCATGCCGGCGATGTTGGGATGCTCTGCGAGCCTGAGCAGCGTGTCGTTGTCGAGGCTGACGGCCGTGCGATAGGGAATGTTGTAGAGCACGAGCGGCCAGGACGCGTGGTCGGCAAGCTGCGTGAAGTGCTGCAAGAGGCCGCGTTGCGACGGCCGTGTGTAATACGGACTTGCGATCAAGTAGCCGTCGATGGACCAGGCCGCGCTCTCGTCCAGCGCATCGCACATCTTGTGAGTGTTCGCGCCGGACAATCCGAGGCAGATCGGGATATAGCGGCGGCTTGCGCAAATCTCGGCTCGCGTGATTGCAACCAGTCGCTCCAGCTCGCTCGTGCGCAGCGACATGCCCTCGCCCGACGTGGCGGCCAGGATCAGCCCTTCGACTGGAAGGGCGGCGTAGTGCCGCACCAGCCGCCGCAGCGACGTTTCATCCAGTTCGCCGTCGCGGAACGGCGTCACCAGCGGCAGCCATAGGCCGCGCAGTTGTTCTCGCAAGTTACTCATGGTCCATCTCCTTGGGTTGAGCCGGAGACGGGACCAAGAAAAAACCCCGTCGGAACGGCGGGGTTTGTGATCGGTTGGGCGTGATGGAGTTTTTCAGCGCGCGCGATCGCAAGTCCCCGAAAGGGGCTCTTTTTTCAGCTGCGCCGCGACACACGGAAACGTGATCATGGAGAGATGATGCGGTGAGCCGTGGTGCATGTCAACAGCACGACGGCACACGGTAGCATCGTGTTGGGGATCGAAAAAAAGCCGGGCCCATAAGAGCCCGGCTCAGGTATTGGCCTCGTTGGGCCGACACAATCACCTTCCAAGAGGGATTACTGAACGTCCGCGCCACTGGAGGAGGGGGACAAATGCGTAACGCGAAAGCTCAGCATAGATTGATTATGGAGCGCGCTATCGCCACGCGGCAAGCACCCGAGCCGCATGTCTGACATGCGAACTCCGGGGGCTCGCCGAACGCGAGCCTGTCTTGGGCTGCTATGAGGGCCAGCGCTGCGCCTTGCTCACCACGAAGTCGCGGAACACCTGCACGCGCGCCACGGTTTTCAGCTCTTCGGGGTAAACGAAGTAAGTGTCGATCTGCATCGAGTCGGACTCGCCGAACAGCTGCACGAGGCGGTTGTTGTCCTCGACCAGGTAGTCCGGTAGCGCGGCGATGCCGAGCCCCTGCTGGCAGGCGCGGACCAAGCCCAGGATGTTATTCACCTTGAAGTACGCCTCGCGCGGTCCGGAGCCGTTGCGGCCGGCTTCGATCAGCCAGTTGCGGTTCTGCAGATGCGGCTGCACCTGGGAGTCGCTGAGCATGATGATGCGGTGCTGGTCGAGATCGTCGAGCGTACGCGGCGTGCCGAACCGCTTGATGTATTCCGGCGAGCAATAGGCGTGGAAGCCGATCGAAAAGAGCTTCCGCTGGATCAGGTCGGGCTGGGTCGGCTTGCGGGTGCGGATCGCAACATCCGCCTCGCGCATCGACAGGTCGAGCTCCTCGTCGGTGACGATCAGCGAGATGCGTATATCGGGATAGAGCGCAGTAAATTCGTCGAGCCGCGGCACCAGCCAATTGATGCCGAGCGCCGGGGGCGTCGTGATCTTCAGGTCCCCGCTCGGCCGCTCGCGGCTGTCGGTGAGCTTGGCGCGCGCCGCCTGCAATTGCATGAACACGTCATGCGCGGTGCGGAACAGGAGGTCGCCCTGCTCGGTGAGTATCAGCCCGCGGGCGTGGCGGTGGAACAGCGAGACCGAAAGCTCCTGCTCCAGCGCGCTGACCTGGCGCGAGACCGCCGATTGCGACAAGCCGAGCTGCTCGCCCGCATGCGTGAAGCTGCCAGCCTCCGCCGCTGCGTGAAACACCTTCAGCTTGTCCCAGTCCATATCCGTGAATCCGTCCCTTGATCGTGCCATTGTTTTGCTGCCGCCGCGCTATTCAGCCGCCGCGCGATCGCTCGCGCGTAGTGCCAGGAAACGTTCGGACTCCAGCGCTGCCATGCAGCCGAGGCCGGCAGCGGTGACCGCCTGCCGATAGGTGTCGTCGGCGACGTCGCCTGCAGCAAACAGTCCGGGTACCGAGGTAGCGGTCGAGTTCGGCGCCACCTCGACATAGCCGGAGGGCTTCAGTTTGACCTGGCCCTTCACCAGTTCTGTCGCCGGGGCATGTCCGATTGCGATGAAAACGCCGTCCGCAGCAAGCTCGGTAAGTGCGCCCGTCTTGACGTTCTTCAGCCGCACGCCGGTGACCTTGCTCGGATTCTCCTCGCCCTTGATTTCGTCGACGGCGCTGTCCCAGACCACGGAGATCTTCGGGTTCTTGAACAGGCGGTCTTGCAGGATGCGCTCGGCGCGGAAATGGTCGCGCCGGTGCACCACAGTCACCTTGGAAGCGAAGTTGGTGAGGAACAGTGCTTCTTCCACGGCCGTGTTGCCGCCGCCGACCACGATCACTTCCTTGGCCCGGTAGAAGAAGCCGTCGCAGGTGGCGCAGGCGGAGACGCCAAAGCCCTTAAACTTCTCTTCCGAGGGTAGTCCGAGCCAGCGTGCCTGCGCGCCGGTGGCGAGGATCACCGTCTCCGCCAGATACACATCCCCGCTGTCGCAGGTCAGGCGGAACGGGCGCTGCGAAAGCTCGAGCCTCGTCACGAGGTCGGTGACGATCTTCGTTCCGACATGGGCAGCCTGCTTCTCCATCTGCTCCATCAGCCACGGGCCCTGGATGACGTCAGCGAAGCCGGGGTAGTTTTCGACATCCGTGGTTATGGTGAGCTGTCCGCCCGGCTGGATGCCCTGGATCAGGATCGGCTCCAGCATCGCGCGCGCGGCGTAAATTGCTGCTGTATATCCAGCCGGACCGGAACCGATGATGACGACCTTGGCATGGACAGGGGTAGACATGTGGGTAGCGCTCTCGTAGGGGATAAACGGAGCCAGAAATGCAAACTGGCGGGAAAGGCAGCGCGACGACGCCGAAATCGTCACTTCCAAGTCTATGCCATGTGGCGAGCTATGCAAGTTTTGCAATCCATGTCGGCGGATTTTCCCGCTTTCGTGAAAATCGTCGCGATGCAGACGAAATAAAATTGCGCTGACGGCGGGGCCTACGCTAAGACAGTTGCAAGGGGGAAAATCCCCGCAATTCTGGCTTTAAGGACCCCGGCGCGCGTGTCGAAGCATCTGGACGAAATCGACCTCAAGATTCTCAGCGAGATCCAGGCAAACGGCCGAATCACCAATGTGGAGCTGGCCAAGCGGGTTGGCATTTCGCCGCCGCCGTGCCTGCGCCGGGTCCGCACCCTGGAGGAGGAGGGCTACATCCAGGGATACCGAGGTCTGCTTGACCCGCGCCGGCTCGGGTTCGATGTCACGGTCTTCGCCTCCGTCCATCTGGCGAGCCAGGCGGATGCGGATTTGCGCGCCTTCGAGGAATTCGTGCGGGGCGAGCCGCTGGTGCGGGAATGCTGGATGCTGTCGGGCGAGGTCGATTTCATCCTGAAATGCGTCGCACCTGACATGGCGACATTTCAGGATTTCGTCACGCATCTCACCGCCGCGCCGCATGTGCGCAACGTAAGAACGTCTCTGGTGCTGCACAATTCGAAATACGAGGCCGCTGTGCCGCTGGAGCTGAAGGGAAGGCGCTGACTCTGGGAGTTATTCCGGGGCGATGCGCTGGCATCGACCCGGATTCCGAGATTCCGGGTCAGGAGTTTGGGCACCGTCCCGGAATGACTGCGTCACTTCTTCCGCATCATGGCATCGACACTGTACGGCCCGCCGCCAGCGGTCGACAGATAGAGGCAGGCGAAGCAGAACAGGATGGCAGCGGTGCCGCCGTTGAGCAGCGGGAGGAATACCGGCTTGGCTGGATCCTTGAACATGTGGCCGAGGAAATAGGCGAAGGCCATCTGGCCGGACAGAATGAATGCCGTGATGCGCGTGAACAGCCCGATCATCAGGAGCGCGCCGAGGACAAGTTCAAGCGTGCCGGCGGCGACGATCAGCGGCGGTATCTTGGCGAACATCGGGACCGCTGGGAAGCCGAGGATCTTTGCAACGCCGTACTGGAACAGCAGCAATCCCGTGATGAAGCGAAACAGGCTCAGCGCAACCGGCTGCCATTTGGCGAGCATCTGATCGAATTTGTCCATGTGGTTTGTTCCCCCTCCTTTGAACCCCTGGCATTTAGAATTAGCGTTTCGTCACCGGCGTGTGAATTCAACACTTGCAGATTTGAATAATTCCCCCCGTGAAGTATTGCCGCAGCGCTGCGTCCGCGGCGCAACTGGCCGCCGCATGGCCGGCGTGCTTTCAAGGAGGTACGATCGCTCACAGTAACTGCAAGTTGCCCTGGCTCAGCGCGAGGCTAGTTTTTGGCAGCGGGAGGACTGATGCAGCGTATCGCCTTGGGCTGACAGGCAACGCCGATATTCGTGCAGACCGGCGCTTCGTCCTCCACGTCCCGCGAGCAGTTGACGCAGCCGTCTGTCCACCGGGTGCAATTGGGCGGACCCTTCTGCATCGACAAATCGTCGGGGGAGGGACGCGGCGGGATCTCAAGCTCGGCGGTGCGCACGCTGGAGCCGGTCAAACCGGACGGCGCGAGGAGAGCGACTGCCAAAGCAAGACGCCGCAAGTCGCTCTCCATTACGACGGGGCGGAGGCGGCGGTAGACTACCGCCACTCCACCTTGGTGATTTCGTATGCCTTGGCGCCGCCGGGCGCCACCACTTCGACCGTCGTTCCCTTTTTCTTTCCGATCAAGGCGCGCGCCAGCGGCGAGGTGATGGAAATCCGGCCCTTCTTGGCATCGGCTTCGACCTCGCCGACGATCTGCCACACGGCTTTCTTGTCGGTGTCCTCGTCGATCAACGTGACGGTGGCGCCGAACTTGATGGTGTCGCCGGACAGCTTCGTGATGTCGATGACGTCGGCGCGCGCGAGCTTGTCCTCGAGTTCCGCGATGCGGCCCTCGTTGTGCGACTGCTCTTCTTTAGCCGCGTGATACTCCGCGTTCTCCGACAGATCGCCATGCGAACGCGCTTCTGCGATATGTTCGATAATGCGCGGGCGATCCACCGATTGGCGATGCTTCAATTCCTCCTCGAGCGCGGCATAGCCGGTCGCCGTCATCGGAACCTTTTCCATCATCTCTCTGTCCTTCAAGGCCGTACGGTCCATTGAAGGCCCGCACGCAACGATTTGTCGATTCGGCTTTCGGCCGTCCTGCGGATGCCAAAGCCCCTAGTAGTTTCGGCCCCTTCCGGGGCCGACACAACGTCCACAGGGGTAGTGAGTTCCAGCCTAACCGCTTGTTTTCCAATCGCTTAGCGGGCACCCAAGCCCCCGGCGCGATCAACTCTCGGAAAAGTAGCTCTGCAGGGTCCGTACCTCAAGGTCTCCGTCCCGATAGGCCCGGATGCCCTGGGCCGCAGCCTTGGCACCTGAAAGAGTGGTGTAATAGGGCACTTTATGCAAGAGGGCAGCGCGCCGCAGCGAGCGGCTGTCGGCCAGCGCCTGCGGGCCCTCGGTGGTGTTGAAGACGAGCTGCACCTCGCCATTGGTGATGGCGTCGACGATGTGCGGCCGTCCCTCCAGCACCTTGTTGACCTTCTCGGTCGGCACGCCATTGTCGGAGAGATAGCGCTGGGTGCCGGACGTCGCCATCACCTTGAAGCCGAGCGAATGCAGAAGCCGCACCGCATCGGCAATCCGCATCTTGTCGTCGCCGCGCACCGAGACGAACACCGTGCCCTGGCGCGGGCCGCGCCGGCCGCCCCCGCCCGGGGGGATGGCGCGC
>JAEZEU010000291.1 GCA_023432885.1 Pseudomonadota bacterium
GCATTTGGAAGACCTGGTCGCCCGCGGGATTGTAAATACCGACGGCGATCCGGTCATTGGCGGCACGTACCGGATGGCGTCGTAAGGGATATCGTCAGTCCGGGCACGCGAAACGCGAGCCCGGGGCGACCTCGCGCCCGAGAATTTCGCTCGACAATTTAAGATCCGGGTTCGGTCCCTACGGACCACCCCGGATGACGCTGACGCGTCACTTCTTCACATTCTTCGCCTGCGTCTTCGTGGGCGCCGGCGCGGGCGCCTTCTTCACCGGCTTCAATGCGGCCGCCTCCGCCGCCGTGTTGATGTCGTCGATCAGCTTCGACACGCGGGCGGCGTTGCTGCCGAGATCGCTCTCGAAATAGCGCGAGGAGGAGCGGATGTCGACGCGGGAATCCTCGCCGTCGGCCTTGACGCGGATCGAGACGTCCTCGCGGAATCCCATGATCGGTGTTTGCGCAATCGCCTCGATGCGGCCGTCGCGTCGCGGCTGCGGCGGGCGCTCGTCGACCACTTTCCATTTGCGCCTGTGAACGATCGCCAGCGTCACCTCATAGGCGCGCTGCGCCGGCAGTTCAAGCTCCACTGTCTCGATATCCGGATAGGCGATCCGCTGTTGCTCGGCCGAATAGAGCCCGGCATATACCGCAGAGTTGGTGCCTTCGCCGGCGCGCAGCCGCGCCAGCGCCTCGAAGCGGGGCGGATCGATCGGGTCCGTTGTGATGTCGTGGATCTTCGGCAGCTTGCGGTACTGCAGGGCGAGATAAGCGGGATAGGCAAGCACGACCGCGTTGATCAGCAGCGCGAGCAGTACGCGGCTCATGCCGCGCGCGCCGGTCTGCCAGATCGCGGCGAAGGCGCCGAGCCCGACCAGGATCGACAGGCCGGCAATGGCGAGGCCCCCAAAGAAGGTCACCATCGCCGGCTTGATCTCGAGGAAGTCGGTATGGACGATCACGACCGAGGCCAGCACGGTGATCAACGAGAACACTGCCAGGTTGCGCGACCATGTCGCCAGAGCGGACACGGGCTCCGTCTGGTAGGGGGCGGAAAACCTGCGGGCCATATGCTTTGAGAATCTGCCGGTTGGAGCGCTGCCGGAACCAAATCATGCCGGCCCCTGATCAGATCCGTTGAGACCACGGACCTGCGGCGAATTCAAGGGAGATTGGGCCCTTGTTTCACGCTCTCCTGTTGCGAGCCGGGTGAGGGCCTTCTCCGCGGATAGCGACCCCTTGTATCTGCACGGCCATGATTTGTGCGATGGAAGCGACTTAGCGCCTTGGCCGGTGGCCGCCGGCCAAGGCGCGTGGCGATGTCGCCCGTTACCCCTCCGGCTACAACCGTGGGTGAGCTCTGGGATCTTCGCCATGTCACGCACGACCGAACAGTCGCTTGAGTTCCGATCGCATGGACAAGGCAGGTTACCGTGAAGAAGACCATTTGTGGAGTGGACGTTTCGAAAGCCAGGTTGGATGTGTGCATCGAGCCCGGGCATCGGCTTGCGAGCTTTGATAACGATACGGCGGGCATTGCAGAACTGGCCACGTTCTGTCGTGAACACGCCGTCACGCTGGTGGCGATGGAGGCCAGTGGCGGGTACGAGCGACGGCCGTTCATGGAGCTGTGGGAGAAAGGCATCAGTTGCGCGCTGACCAACCCCCGCAACGTCCGCCGCTATGCCGAGGCGATGGGCATTCTGGAGAAGACCGACCGGATCGATTCCTCGGTCATTGCCCGCTTCGCCGACGCCAAGAACCTGGCGCCAACTCCCTTGCCGAGCCAGGCCCAGCAGCGGCTGAAGGCCCTGGTAACAAGGCTCAGGCAGATCACCGACGACCTCACGGTGCAGAAGCAGCGTCGCGCAGGCCTGCTCAACAACCCCGAGATGCTGGCCAGCCTCGACGAGGTGATCGCTCTGTTGAAGCGCCAATGCCGCTCGCTCGAAGGCGAGATCGCCTCCATGATCGATGACGATCCGCTGTGGGCAAAGCTCGCCGAGACCTGGCGCCAGGTGAAGGGCGTTGCCGGACGAACCGTCGCTCGCCTCCACGCGGAGCTGCCGGAGATCGGCGCCCTGTCCAATAAAGCCATTGCGAAGCTTGCCGGTCTCGCCCCGATCGCCAATGACAGTGGCAAGCGAAAGGGTAAGCGACCCACCCGTGGCGGCCGCGCCGGCGTCCGCTCGATCCTCTTCCTCGTCGCGGCCACCGCCGCCCGCTACGACAAAAGCCTCGGCGAGTTCCGCGACAGACTGCTCAGGGCCGGCAAGGAGAAAATGGTCATTCGCATTGCGCTCGCCCGCAAGCTCCTGGTCCGACTCAACGCCAAAGCACGCGATGCGCGTGCCGCTTACGCCAATGCAACTTGACAATCCAGATAGTCGCTCATCCGTCGCGCAGCTGTCGATGCGCACCACCTTCTCCCACAAGGGGAGAAGGAAGCCCTACTCGCTTTGACGACCACGCCCTGGTGCTTATGGGCTCCGGCCTTCGCCCTGTCGCTT
>JAEZEU010000386.1 GCA_023432885.1 Pseudomonadota bacterium
GCCTGCACGGCCGGCCGCTGCTTGCGCGCCTTCACCAGCGCGAAGTCATAATGCTCCTCGGCATAGGGAATGAAACCCAGTCCCGCCGCATGCGCGACCGGCGCAATGGTCATGCCCCAGTCGGCACGATGCTGGGCAACGGCAGCCGCCACCGCATTATGCGAGCGCGGCTGATTCCAGTAGCCGTCCGGCCGGGCGCCGCCCAGCAGGCGGTCGATCAGGACGCGGGTGCCGGCCCCCTGGTTGCGGTTGACCATGATACAGCCGGCATCCGCGAGCGCGGCGCGGACCGCGCCTTGCGCATCCAGCCCTTCGAAACGCGCATCGCCCGTGCGGAAAACGATGCCCTGCATGCGCCGCCAACCCGGCACCAGTTCAAGGTCTTCGCTCAGATACGGCGTGTTGTAGGTCTCGCTCTTCTCGTCGAACAGATGAATCGGCGCCAGATCGCACTCCCCGCGCTTGGCGGCGGCAAGCCCGCCGAGACTGCCGACCGCGATCGAGCGCACGACAAGCCCTGCATGCGCCATCGGCGCGGTGACGAGATCCAGGCCCGTGCAATGGCTGCCGATGATGACGAGATCGGGAACCCGCACATGCGGCGTGAACAGCGTGATTTCAACTTCCGAATTCGCCGGCAACTGGTCGGCCAGGGCATCGATCTTGAGGAAGCCGTCCGCCTGCGCGAAAGACGTGATCGCACCGGAGCCCTTGCCGGTGGGATAGGCAATCAGCCCATCGCCCCCCTCGACCAGTGACACCATCACGAATTCGGTGCGGCCCAGTTCCGAGGCGATGCGCACCGGCACGCGTGCGGAAATCTTCGCGTCATTGCGCGGCGGCAGCCCGGCCATCCTGCGCAGCACCGGCACGATCATGTCGTGAAAGGTGAACATCGCCGAAGTCGGAAATCCCGGGAGGATCACGACCGGCTTGCCCTCGCACACCGCAAGACATAGCGGCTTTCCCGGCTTCAGCGCCACGCCATGGGCGATGATGCCGGGCTTGCCGAGCCTTGCGATGATGCGGTGGGAAACGTCGCCCGCGCCCTTGGATGTTCCGCCCGACAGCACCAGCATGTCGCTCTCGGCGAGCGCGCTGCGCATCGCCGCTTCCAGCGCCCGCTCATCGTCCGGGATCGCGCCAAGGAAATTCGTTTCGCCGCCGTTCTCCGCAATCGCCGCGGTGACGACGGCGCCATTGGTGTCGTAGATCGCGGCGGGCCGCAGCGGTGCGCCCGGCTGAACCAGCTCGTCGCCGGTCGAAAGGATCGCCACGCGCGGACGACGCGCCACGACAACCTCGGCAATGCCGCAGGCGGCCAGCATGCCGATCTCGCGCGAGCCGATCATGGTGCCGGCGCGCAGAAGCGCCTCGCCGCGCGCGATGTCCGATCCCGCATAGGAAACGAACTGCCCGGGCGAAGCCGCGCGACGGACCTCGATGGCGCGATTGCCCGCAGGCTGGGTATGCTCGACCATGATAATGGCATCCGCACCGCGCGGCACTGGACCGCCGGTTGCGATCGGCGTCGCAGTGCCCGACAGCACCGGCCGAACCGGCGCCGTGCCGCAGGCGATCATCTCGTCATTGAGGATCAAGCGCACCGGCGCCCTCTCGCTCGCGGCAGCCAGATCAGCGGAACGCACGGCAAAGCCGTCGACATTGGAACGGTCGAACGGCGGCACATCGATCGGAGCGGTGACGTCCTCTGCCAGCGCGCAGCCGAGTGCCTCGGCGAGTTTCCGGCGCTCGCCCGGCACAGGGCGCGGAAACAGCGCCATCTCGAAGCGCGCAAGCGCCTCTTCGCGAGACAATATGGTCAGGAACTGATCCTGATCGATCGCGCCGCTTGCGGCCGGCTGTGGGGACTTTGCTTTGCTCATCGCGATGCTCTTATCATTCCCCGAGCATATAGGCATCGACCCGGGTGCCTGCCGCGAATCCTTCCGAGTCTCCGGGAACAACGAGCCAGGCCTCGGCGTGCGCGATCGCGTCCAGCGAGAGGTCGCCGATAGCCAGCGTGGCCCAGGCGCCGTCCTTGCGTTCCAGCAGGACGATTTCCGCAAGGCCGACAGTAGAAGCAATTTTGCGCGCCAGCGGCAGGCCAAGCATCTCACGCGGCCGACGGCCGGACAGGCGATCCAGCACGGGAAGCGCCAGCGTCCACCACGCTGCCAAGGCCTCGGCCGGCGCCCCCGGCAGTGCAACGACGGGCGTTCTGCCGATGCGCCCGACCGCGGAGGTACGGCCGGGTTGCAGGGCGATGCCGTGTGCCACGACATCGCCGCATTCGGCCAGCGCCAGCACCGTTGCATCGCGTCGGCCCACGCCGCTGCCGCCAATCATGACGATAAGATCGCACCCGCCGACGTCGAACGTGCTTGCGATCGAGGCCGCATCGCGTCCCGTTGCCTCGCTGACATTCACCTCGGCTCCCGCCTGACGCGCACTTTCGGCGATCAAGTCCGTCGCGAGCGTGCCGCCGGGAACATTGACAATGCGCAGGCGCGGCCGGCGCACGCGTAATTCTTTCAGCCCCGCCGCACGTGCGATCAGA
>JAEZEU010000371.1 GCA_023432885.1 Pseudomonadota bacterium
TGATGCTGTGGTCGCCGACGCTTGCGGTCGTGCCGGTGACCATCCATCTCGCCTTGCGCGAAGCGATCACCCAGCTCACCACCGAGCTCATTACCGCCACCGCGCGCATCGCGGTTGCCGACCTGAAGTCGCGCTTCGGGATCGCCAACCCGCGGCTTGCGATCTCCGGTCTCAATCCGCACGCCGGCGAGTTCGGAACGCTCGGCACCGAGGACGACGAGATCGTCGCACCGGCGGTCGCCGCCTTGCGCAATAGCGGAATCCAGGTGCGCGGGCCCCTGCCGGCCGACACCATGTTCCACGAGGCGGCGCGCAAGACCTATGACTGCGCCATCTGCATGTACCACGACCAGGCGCTGATCCCGATCAAGACCATCGCCTTCGACGACGCCGTCAACGTCACGCTGGGCCTGCCGTTCGTGCGGACATCGCCAGACCACGGCACGGCCTTCGACATCGCCGGCACCGGCAAGGCAAATCCCGCGAGCCTGATCGCTGCCCTGAAGCTCGCCGCCCGCATGGCGGCAAGCCAGGTTAAATGAGCCCGATCGACGACCTGCCGCCGCTGCGCGAGGTCATTCGCGAACACTCCCTTTCGGCGCGCAAATCGCTCGGCCAGAATTTCCTGCTCGACCTCAACCTCACGGCCCGGATCGCGCGCGCCGCGGGCCCGCTGGAAAACTCGACGGTGATCGAGGTCGGCCCCGGTCCGGGCGGGCTTACCCGCGCGCTGCTCGCGCTCGGCGCGCGCCGCGTGATTGCGGTCGAACGCGACGAGCGCGCGCTGGGACCCCTTGAGACCATCGCAAAGCGCTATCCCGGCCGGCTCGACATCGTTTGCGCCGATGCGCAGACCTTCGATCCGCGCACGAGGCTCGGCGGCGAGCGCGCAAAGATCGTCGCCAACCTGCCTTACAACATCGCCACACAACTCCTGATCGGCTGGCTCACGATCGAGCCGTGGCCGCCCTGGTACGACACGATGGTGCTGATGTTCCAGCGCGAGGTCGCCGAGCGGATCGTCGCGCGCGAGAACGAGGCGGCCTATGGGCGGCTCGCGGTGCTCTCCAACTGGCGCGCCGAGACCAGGATCCTGTTCGACATCTCGCCGTCCGCCTTTGTGCCGCAGCCGAAGGTCACCTCTTCCGTGGTGCGGCTGGTGCCGCGTGCAAGCCCCGAGGCCTGCGATCGCCGCGCGCTGGAACAGGTCGCGGCCGCCGCCTTCGGTCAGCGGCGGAAAATGCTGCGACAGAGCCTCAAATCGCTGGGCCTCGACCCGGAACGGCTCGCAGCGGCGGCCCATGTCGACGCGACCCGGCGCGCCGAGACCATCCCCGTCTCGGGCTTTGTTGCCATGGCGCGCGAATTGGCCGATATACGGGCCGAAAAACAATCCTGATCATGAGGGAGAGCACCATGGCGCTGATGCGTCGCCAGTCACTCGTCAAGTTCGATGCGCCGCTGTGCGAGACCATCGTCGACACGCCCAAGCCCAAGGCAGCCGAAGTGCTGGTGCGCATCGAGCGTTGCGGCCTTTGTCACTCGGACCTGCATATCCAGGACGGCTATGCCGATCTCGGCGGCGGCAAGAAGCTCGACACCACGCGCGGCATGGTCCTGCCCTTCACGCTCGGTCACGAGATCGCCGGAGTCGTCGAGGAAGTCGGCCCGGACGCGCCGAAGGATCTGATCGGCGCCAAGCGCGCGGTGTTCCCCTGGATCGGCTGCGGCCAGTGCCGCGACTGTGCCAACGGTGACGAGAATCTCTGCGTCAAGCAGCGCTTCCTCGGCGTCTCCATCGACGGCGGTTTTGCCAGCCACGTGCTGGTGCCCGATGCAAAATACTTGCTGGAATACGATCCTCTGCCGGTGAACCAGGCAGCAACGCTGATGTGCTCCGGCGTGACCGCCTATGGGGCGCTGAAGCGGCTGGTGGACCGGCCGCGCCAGCGCAATCTGCTGCTGATCGGGCTCGGCGGCGTCGGCATGATGGGCCTGTCGTTCGCGCAAGCCATGTTCAAGCAGCCGATTGCGGTCGCGGATCTGAGCCCTGCCGCGCGCGAGACCGCGCTGAAGAATGGCGCTGCCGTCGCTTACGATCCGGCCGAGCCCGACGTGGTCAAGCGCATGATCAAGGAGACCGAAGGCGGCTTTGACGAGATCGTCGATTTCGCAGGCAACGAGAAATCGATGGCGTTTGCCGTCTCGGTTGTCGCGCGCGGCGGCAAGATCGTGGTGTCCGGCCTGATGGGCGGCATGTTCAGCCTGCCGATGGTGCAGTGGGTCTACAAGCGCATGACGATCGAAGGTTTCATGGTGGGCACGCTCGCCGAGGCCAAGGAACTGATGGCACTGGCGCGCGCCGGCAAGATCAGGCCGACGCCGATGCGCGAAGAGCCGATGGCGGACGTGCAGAAATGGATCGATGAACTGCGCGGCGGCCGCGTCGTCGGCCGCATTGTGCTGAAAAACTAAGGCACGATCCCGGCCAAAAGGGCCGCGTCAGCGTGCAGCGAGCACCGGTTTTCGGAAAAGAACATGCTCCGCTAACAAGCGGATTCCGCTCGTTTTTGACCCCGTCGGCATACGTCGGCGGGGTCTTAATTAAGCCTCAACGACTCCGGATTTGCGGCTCATTGCGACCCAGATTCTCCCAGAGAACGAGCCGGTCAAAACGCGTTGCGTTGCGTTCCGGAGGTGTTCATGAAGATCCGCGCTGCAAAATTCTTGGCGGCGATTATCGCTTCCATCCTTTCCAGCGCGAATGGTTTCGCTGCTCCAGACACTGCCGAGCAACGCGCCGACACATGCCTGACATCTCCGCGTGACTACACCCCGCCCGGCACCCGTTGGCGCTACCGTGTCGAACGGGGCACCGGGCGTCACTGCTGGTTTCTGAAGGACGATGCCGGAAAGATTGCCGGCAAGGCAGTTGAGCGAACGGCGTCAGCAACGGAAGAGCCCGCCTCTGCCCCGCGCAAGAAGTCCGCGCCAGAACGCTCGCCTTCCGATGCGTACGCCGAATTTTCGCAGATGCCCGTCGAGCAGGAGCTAAAGCCTGCACCCATGCAGAGCGCGCCTGCGCCAACCCCAGGCGCGGCGGTCGTCGACAGCAATCAAGCCTCCGCCGCAAAAGCCACAAGCAACATGCTGGCGCCTGCCGCGGCAACGCGTTGGCCCGATCCCATGTCAACGGGAAATCCCGTAGCCAATGCGCCTGCTGCGCCCGCTCCAGCCGACCAGACCGCGGAACTGCGTGCGGCGCCGGCAGCGACGCCGCTCGCAAAGCCGCAAACCACGCCGCGCGCCGTTCCGCCCATGTCCGTAGCGGAAAAGCCGATGTCGCTTCCGATGCTGATCACCGTCATTGCCGGCGGTCTGTCGGTCCTCGCCGTGCTGGTGAGCATGTTGTTCGCCTGGCTCTCCTCCCGCCGCAACCGGCTGAGGCTGAGCGAGCCGGAGGCGCCGCTGGAATTGTCGGAAATTCCGCGCCAGCCCGGCGATCTCTACCGGGAGAGAATACGGCTGCGCGCGCTGAAGAGCGGACGTTACGCCGCCTGAGGCATCACTTCTCCAGCTGGCGCTGCAGGTTGCGCACGAATTCGGTGAGGCCGACACGGCGCGCGCGCTTCAGCCGCTCCGCCTTCAGGATCGACTGTACTTCGGCAAAGGCATCTTCGACATTGTGGTTGATGACGATGTAGTCGTACTCGGCCCAATGGCTCATCTCGTGGCTGGCGCGATCCATGCGCCCGCGGATCACCTCTTCGGAGTCCTGCGCGCGGGTATGCAGGCGCTTCTCGAGGTCGGCGGCCGAAGGCGGCAGGATGAACACGCTGACGACGTCGGTGCCGGCCTTCTCGCGCAGCTGCTGCGTGCCTTGCCAGTCGATATCGAACAGGACATCGCGTCCTTCCGAGAGCGCCTGTTCGACTGGCACGCGCGGCGTCCCATACTTCTTGCCGAACACGGGAGCCCATTCGAGCAGGTCGCCGTTTGCGACCATCTCGTCGAAACGCTTCTGGTCGACGAAATAATAGTCCTTGCCCTCGACCTCGCCCGGCCGCGGCGTCCGCGTCGTCGCGGATACCGACATCTGCAGGCCGTCGACCTCTTCCATCAGCTTGCGCGACAGCGTCGTCTTGCCGGCGCCCGACGGCGAGGACAGCACGAACATCAGGCCGCGCCGTTCCACCCCGTCAAATCCCTGGCCGCCCGCCGCCATCGCCTCACTCCAGATTCTGGACCTGTTCGCGGAATTGCTCGACGACGTTCTTCATCTCGAGCCCGGTATTGGTGAGCTCGATGTCGTTCGATTTGGAGCAGCAGGTATTGACCTCCCGATTGAATTCCTGCGCCAGAAAATCGAGCCGCCGCCCGACCGGTCCGCCCTTGCCGAGAATGTCGCGCGTCTGTGCGATGTGCGACGCGATGCGGTCGAGCTCCTCGCGGATATCGGCCTTGGTTGCGATCAGCAGCGCTTCCTGGGTCAAGCGGTCCTGATCGAAGCGGTCGGAGGTCTCCAGCAGCATCGCGATCTGTTCGGCAAGCCTGGCGCGGATCGCTTCGGGCTTGCGTCCGGGCGCCGCCTCGGCGCGCTTGGCCAGCTTTTCGATCTCGTCCATCCGCGCGCCGAGCACCTGCCCCAGCGCAGCGCCTTCGCGGCGGCGCATCTCGACGAGATTTGTCAAGGCTTGCTCGAACGCCGCCATGGCGGCAGCCTTGGCCGCCTTGTCCTCTTCCTCGTCGCTCTCGGGTTCGACCAGTTCGATGACGCCCTTGATGGCGAGCAGGCCATCGACGCTCGGCGCCACCGCATCGATCTTGCCGGCAACACTGCTTGCGACTTTGACCACCGCCGACAGCACGTCCTCGTTGATGCGCACCTGCGCCACCGCATTGGCACGCTTGACGTTGAGATTGGCGTAGACAGTGCCGCGCGCGAGCAATTCGCCTGCCCGCTTCTTGGCCGGCGCCTCGATCTCATCCCAGCCGGGCGGCAGCCGCAGGCGCAGGTCAAAGCCCTTGGCGTTGACCGACTTCAGTTCCCATTCGAAGGTGTACGGGCCGCTGGCGCCGTGGCTGCGGGCAAAACCGGTCATGCTCGACAGCGCCATCGAAAAAATACTCCGAAACGAGGGAATGAAGGACTCAAGGAATCGCGCGCGACCATAGGACGATTCCGCGGCTAGTGGAATCGGCCATGCCGCGCATGGGCGAAGACTAGCGCTGGACCACCGGCGGCGGCGTGGCCGATTGCGCCGCGCCCTGCCGGCCCGGTGCCTGCGCTGGAGCAGCAGGGGCCGGGGGCCGCGCCGGCCGCTTCGCCGGCGGAGGCTTGGTGGCGGCTGTCGGATTCGGGTCGGCTGCCGCAGGCGCGCCGGCCGCGGATGGCGGATCCTCGGCCGGCTCGACCGTGTCGTTCTGGATCTGCCTTTCCATCGCGCGCAGCTTGGCGACGTTCTTCTGGTGCGCGTCGTAGGTTTCCGTGAAGGTGTGTCCGCCGGTGCCGTCGGCGACGAAGAACAGGTCGCGCGTGCGCGCCGGGTTGGCGGTGGCCTCGAGCGAGGCGCGTCCGGGATTGGAGATCGGCCCCGGCGGCAGGCCTTCGATCACATAGGTGTTGTACGGCGAGGGCTGGGTGATTTCCGAGCGCTTGATCGGCCGCCCCAGCGTGCCCTTGCCGCCGACCAGCCCATAGATGATGGTCGGATCGGATTGCAGCTTCATCTTCTGCCGCAGCCGGTTGGTGAAGACCGCCGCCACCCGGCTGCGCTCGTCGGCCCTGCCGGTTTCCTTCTCGACGATGGAGGCGAGCGTCACCAGTTGCTCAGGCGACTTGATCGGAATGTCGGGACTGCGGCGCTCCCAGATCTCGGCCAGCACGCGTTTCTGCGTCTGCTGCATGCGCTGGATCACCTGCTCGCGTGTGGTGCCGCGAGGGAACTTGTAGGTCTCAGGCAGCAGCGTGCCTTCACGCGGAATCTCGCGCACGCTGCCGGAGAAGATGTCATTGTCGGAAAGCCGCGCCACGATCTGCTCGGAGGTCAGCCCTTCGGGAATGGTGATCGCATGCTGCACCACCTTGCCCTCGACGATCGTGCCGATCACCTCGCGCAGACTCGCGCGCTTCTGGAACAGATACTCGCCCGGCTTCAGGTCGGAACTGGCCTTGAGCGCATAGACGCCGCCGATGAATACCCAGGGATTGACGTCGATCACGCCCTCTCTTTGCAGCACCTCGGAAATGTCGCGCTTGCCGGCCCGGGCGGGAATATTGACGACCTTGTCTTCCTTCAGCGGTCCCGCTGATTCCAGCATTTTCTTGCCGTAGTAGTAGGATGCGCCCGCCCCGATCATCAGCAGGATCAGGATGGTGAAAATGGCGTTGCCGATCACCACGAGCGGATTGCGCGCGCGCTCGGAGCGCTTGGGCGGCGGCGGCACCTGCTCGGGCTCGAGCGCGGCGCGCGGACTGCGGGGCGAAATGGGCGGCCTCTCACTCATCGATGCAACCTGATTCCTGCCGGTTCGATCGCGGCGAGACAAATCCTCGCCCTGCCAATAACATACGCCCGCAACAAGGGTTCATCGCCGAATACGGCGAAACCGTGGATTAACTCCAGACACGCGCTATTTGGCCACGCGCTGGACGATCACGGAAGCATTGGTGCCCCCGAAACCGAAGGAGTTCGAGAGCGCAATATTGATCTCGCGCTTGCGCGCCTCGTACGGCACGAGGTCGATGGCCGTCTCTACCGACGGATTGTCGAGATTGATCGTCGGCGGGGCAACATTGTCGCGAATAGCCAGAATGCTGAAGATCGCTTCGATCGCGCCGGCCGCGCCGAGCAAATGGCCGGTGGATGATTTCGTGGACGACATCGAGACCTTCGAGGCGACGTTGCCGAGCAATCGCTCGACCGCGCCCAATTCGATCTCATCGCCAAGCGGCGTCGAGGTGCCGTGCGCGTTGATGTAATCGATATCGGAGGCCGTGATGCCCGCGCGCTTCATCGCCGCCGACATGCTGCGGAATCCGCCGTCGCCGTCGGGCGCCGGCGATGTGATGTGGTAGGCATCGCCTGACATTCCGTAGCCCGTTACTTCGGCGTAGATCCTCGCGCCGCGGCGTCTGGCGTGATCATAGTCCTCGAGCACGACGATGCCGGCACCCTCTCCCATCACGAAGCCGTCGCGGTCCTTGTCGTAGGGGCGCGACGCCCTTTCCGGCGTTTCGTTGTAACCGGTGGAAAGTGCGCGCGCTGCGCAGAAGCCGGCGATTCCGATTCGGCTGATCGGCGATTCCGCGCCGCCCGCCACCATCACGTCGGCATCGCCGAGCCCGATCAGCCGCGCGGCGTCGCCGATCGCATGCGCGCCGGTCGAACATGCCGTCACCACCGAATGATTCGGCCCCTTGAGGCCGTGCTCGATCGACACGTAGCCGGAGGCAAGGTTGATCAGCCGTCCCGGAATGAAGAACGGCGACACCTTGCGGGGCCCGCGTTCCTTCAACACGATCGCCGTGTCGGCAATGCCGGAAAGGCCGCCGATGCCGGAGCCGATCAGCGTGCCGGTGGCGCAGCGCTCTTCCTCGGTGGAGGGATGCCAATTGGCGTCGTCGAGCGCCTGCTTGGCCGCACACATCGCGTAGATGATGAAGTCGTCGACCTTGCGCTGGTCCTTTGGCTCCATCCACTGGTCGGGATTGAAGGTGCCTGCCGAGCCGTCGCCGCGCGGAATCATGCAGGCGATCTGGCAGGCCAGATCGGACGCATCGAAGGTGTCGATCTTCCTGGCGCCGCTCTCGCCGGCCAGGAT
This sequence comes from Pseudomonadota bacterium, assembly GCA_023432885.1. Lineage (GTDB taxonomy): Bacteria > Pseudomonadota > Alphaproteobacteria > Rhizobiales > Xanthobacteraceae > Bradyrhizobium. The sequence continues at coordinate 7,825 of JAEZEU010000371.1, forward strand.
TCGCGTCCAGGTCGGTTCCACCCCGCAACCGAGCGGCGTGACCATGCCGAGCCCCGTGACGACCACCCGTCTCATGTCAAAACTCCACCCCTGAAAACGGCGGCCGATAACAAGAAACCGGCGGACCGCTCGACGGCGATCCGTCCGGCTTCGCAAGCCGCGAGGGCGTCAGCTCTTCGCGTTCTTCTCGAGAAACTTCGTCGCGTCGCCGACGGTCAAAATCGTCTCGGCGGCATCGTCAGGAATTTCACAACCAAATTCTTCTTCAAACGCCATCACGAGCTCGACGGTGTCGAGGCTGTCGGCGCCGAGGTCGTCAATGAAGCTCGCGCTGTCGACCACTTTGTCGGGCTCAACACCAAGGTGTTCGACCACGATCTTCTTAACCCGCTCGCCTATCTCACTCATCGTTCAACCTCGTGCTTGTTCCATTGGTCCCGACCCCAACCCGAAGACGATAGAGCCATCGTGGTCGTTAAGCTTCCTTCGCAATCGCGCGCTGATTCGGCCCGATCTTGTCCCTGGACCCGGCGAACGTCGGCAGGCTTTGCCTCGCCAATATACAGGGTTTCAAATTCCTGCAAGGCGTTCTTTGCCCATCCACTGCGCCGTTCGGTTATCACACTTCCAAACCCTTGACCATAAGGGCCAAAATGGTCCGCGGGCGGCTCCCGAACCGCCGCCCCCAGACCCAATGGGGGTTCAAAACATAGCCATTCCGCCGTTGACGTGAAGAGTCTGGCCGGTCACGTAACCGGCCTCGTTGGAGCTGAGATAAACCGCCGCAGCGGCGATGTCCTCGGGCGTCCCCAGCTTGGCGGCAGGAACCTTGGACAGGATGGCTTCGCGCTGCTTGTCGTTGAGTGCGTCCGTCATCGGCGTCTTGATGAAACCGGGCGCGATGCAATTGGCGGTAACGCCGCGCTTGGCGTATTCGGCGCCCACCGTCTTGATCAGGCCGATGATGCCGGCCTTGGACGCGGTGTAATTGGCCTGGCCCGGATTGCCGGTGACGCCGACGATCGAGGTAATGGCGATGATGCGGCCAAAGCGCTTGCGCATCATCAGCTTGGTCGCGGCGCGTGCGAGGCGGAAAGTCGCGGTCAGGTTGACCTGGATGACATCGTCCCAGTCCTCGTCGCGAAGCTGCACGAAAAGGTTGTCCCTGGTGACGCCGGCATTGGCGACGAGAATGTCCACCTGCCCCATGGCGGCTTCCGCCGCCGGCACCAGCGCTTCGACCTCATCGCTCTTCGAGAGGTTGCAGGGCAGCACATGGACGCGCTCGCCCAGCTTGGCAGCGAAATCGTCGAGCACTTGGCGGCGCGTGCCTGATATCGCGACCGTCGCGCCCTGCCCGTGCAACGCCTGCGCGATCGCGCCGCCGATACCACCGGTCGCCCCGGTGACGAGCGCCGTCCTGCCAGTCAGATCGAACATGAACACTCTCCTAAAGCATGATCCGGACCCGAAGGGCCGCGTTAGCGCGAAGTGTGAAGCGGTTTTCCGAAAAGATCATGCGCAAACAAAAGCCTGAAGCGCGATGACGATTGATCCAAATCCATCGCGCTTCAGGCCGATTTCGCAGCCGCCAATGCTTCCTTTGCCGCGGCAATGTCGCCGGGGCCGCCGACGGATACGCCAACCGCGCCTTCCGCAATGCGCTTGACGAGGCCGCTCAGCACCTTGCCCGCGCCGATCTCGAAGAAGCGGGTCACGCCCTGACCGGCCATATAGGCAACCGACTCCCGCCAGCGCACCGTGCCCGTGACCTGCTCGACCAGGCGGCGGCGGATTTCGGCGGGATCGGTGATCGGCGCGGCCAGCACATTCGAGACAAGCGGCGCGGCCGGCGCCTTGATGGCGACATCCGCAAGCGCTTTCGCCATCGCATCGGCCGCAGGCTGCATCAGCGCACAATGGAACGGCGCCGACACCGGCAGAAGCATGGCGCGCTTGGCGCCCTTGGTTTTTGCGATTTCAACAGCGCGGTCGACCGCGGCCTTGTCGCCGGAGACGACGACCTGCCCGCCGCCATTGTCGTTCGCGGCCTGGCAAACCTGGCCTTGCGCAGCTTCGTTCGCGACGGCTACCGCCGCGTCGTAATCGAGACCAAGCAGCGCCGCCATGGCGCCGACGCCGACCGGCACCGCCTTTTGCATGGCGAGCCCGCGCGTGCGCAGAAGCCGCGCCGTGTCGGAGATGCTGAGGCTGCCGGCGGCCGCGAGCGCCGAATATTCGCCGAGCGAATGACCGGCGACGAAAGCGGCATCCTTGCCGACGGAGAATCCCGCTTCACTCTCCAGCACCCGCAAGGTGGCGATCGAAACCGCCATCAGCGCGGGCTGGGCGTTCTCGGTGAGTTGCAACGTTTCGGCCGGGCCGTCCCAGATAATCGCGGTGAGCTTCTCGCCAAGCGCCGCGTCGACCTCGTCGAATACCCCGCGCGCCACGGGAAATGTGTCGGCCAGGGCCTTGCCCATGCCGACCGCCTGCGATCCTTGCCCCGGAAAAGTGAATGCTGCCGTCATCGGCGCTCCCTGAACGTCCCGAAATCTCTGAGATTGGGCCGTAAGTCACCGACCACGGCGGCTATGTCAAGCCGCCGGGAGCCTTGCCCCGGGGATGGCGCCAGGGATGCGGCGACAAAATCCGGGTTGTTCGCTTAGGGGCAGATCAGACATCGGCCTGACCGGCAGCGAATCTGCAACGATCCAGGCGGACTTTCGCCCGAATTCACTCGAGCCTTCCAGTCCCGCAGGCGCTTTGGCCAATACAATAGCAGTCCACTTCGCGAGAGTCAGGGCGCGACGGGAATCGCTGTCCAACAAAATTGCTCTTACGCGCCGAAGTGATCGAAAGAGCCTGGCCTCCAAGGCCAACGCCCTCGGCCTCGCCCGCGCTGACGAACGGAAGCGGCCGGATCAGGAATACGCGGGCCAATCAACTCCCATTGAGAGTGGGCGGCTATCCGAAGATCCCGTCCAATGTAGTCGCGACCCCAGCAACGATAGGGCCATGTCCCGTCGGATGTTCCGTTTGCCCGAGTTGCGATCGGCCTCCGGCATGGCTTTAGGAACACGACGATTCCCTCGGCTGTTGTGCTCGTGATTGCTCAGGGCCGAGAATGTCACTGCTCAAGCTCATACTCGGCCGCCGACTGGCGAACGAGGAATATTCCGAACGCAAGATCAGCGCCGTCGAGGGCGTGCCTGCGATGGGGTTGGACGCGCTCGGCTCCTCCTCCTACGGGCCCGAAGCGGCGATGACGGTGCTCATGCCGCTTGGCGCGGCTGGTACTGCCTGGCTTGGGATGGTCATGCTGCCGATCCTCGGGCTGCTGGCGGTCCTTTACGTCTCCTATCGCCAGACCATCCGGGCCTATCCGAGCAACGGGGGCGCCTACATCGTCTCGAAAGCAAACCTTGGCACAAGTGCGGGCCTGGTTGCCGCCTCCGCCCTGATGATCGACTACGTGCTCAACGTGGCGGTCGGCATCTCCGCGGGAGTTGGCGCCCTCACCTCCGCCATCCCGGTGCTCCATCCGTACACCCTCCCCTTATGCCTTGCGATCCTGGTGCTGGTGACCATCATGAACCTGCGCGGCACAATGGACGCGGGTCGGGCGTGGGCGTTGCCCACCTACCTCTTCGTTGCCAGCTTTGTCCTCATTCTCGCAATCGGCGTTTACAAAACCATGCTGGCGGGCGGCGAGCCTCAACCCGTCATCTCCCCGCCAGCATCGCCCGGTCCAACCGAAGCGATCAGCATCTGGTTGCTTATGCGCTCGTTCGCGGCGGGATGCACTGCGATGACCGGCGTCGAGGCAGTGAGCAACGGCGTGAGTGCGTTTCGCGAGCCCGTGGTAAGGCGCGCGCACCGGACGCTGGGCGCTATCTGCGTCATCCTCGGGCTCCTGCTCGGTGGCATCACCTACCTCGTG
>JAEZEU010000475.1 GCA_023432885.1 Pseudomonadota bacterium
CGGCAATTGCGCAAGCTTGGTGTTGCCGACGAGACTTATGACGCCATCGTGAGTTCAGGCGACCTGACCCGACATTTCGTGGCGGATCATCCGGGTAAGCGGCTTTATTGGGTCGGCTCCGAACGACACGACGCGGTTCATCGCGGACTCAATCCCGTGATCTCCGAACTCGACACCGCCGACTACATCATCTGTACCGGATTGGTCGATGACGAGACCGAGTCCGCCGAGGACTATCGGCCGATGCTCACGAAGGCGCTCGCGCGCAAGTTGCCGCTGATCTGCGCCAACCCCGACATCGTCGTCGAGCGCGGTGACCGGCTGATCTATTGCGCAGGCGCCATCGCTGAGCTGTACCGCGAGATGGGCGGCGAAGTCGTTTTCTACGGCAAGCCGCACCGGCCGATCTATGAACGGGCCATGGCGCTCGCCACCGAGCGGCGCGGCCGCCCCGCGGAGCTGAGACAGGTGCTGGCCATCGGCGACAGCGTTCGCACCGACCTCACCGGCGCCCAAGCCTTCGGGATCGATTGCCTGTTCGTCACCCGCGGTATTCACGCCGAGGAATTCGCCGGCATCGATCAGCTCGATCCTGCGTCAGTGAAGCAGCTTTTCGGTCACCCACCAAAGGCGCTGATCCGGGAATTGCGCTGGTAGTCGTCATCGCCGGGGTTGTTCCGGACATCCATGTCCTGCTTCGCGGCACCGAAAGAATGGATGTCCGGCACATCTGGCGCGAAGACGCGCTTCGCGCCTTCGCCCGGGCATGATTAAACTGAGAGACCGCGTTCTGGGCGCCCGCTTACGCCATCGTCATGTCAGGGAAGACCGCCTCGATCTTGGTCTTCAGCGTCGCCGCATTGAACGGCTTGACGATGTAGTTGTTCACGCCGGCCTTCTTGGCCGCGATCACGTTCTCGGTCTTGGATTCCGCCGTGATCATGATGAACGGCGTGGTCGCCAGATTGGGATCGGCACGCACTTCCTTGAGCAGGTCGTAGCCGGTCATCGGCTCCATGTTCCAGTCGGAAATCACAAGGCCGTACTTCTTGGCGCGCATCTTGTTCAGCGCCGCCGAACCGTCGCTGGCATCATCGATGTTCTCGAAGCCGAGCTGCTTTAGAAGATTTCGGATGATGCGGATCATGGTGCTGTAATCATCCACCACCAGAACCGGCATCGACAGATCAACCGCCATCTTCTCTTCCCCCGAGCGCTTTACGATAGACATTTTTGGGATCGCGCTACCCGCAATCCGCGCCCAACGCTTAGCACCTAGGCGTTAAACAGTGCGTTAAGCCACTCCGGCCAGAACGCTCGCAAAATCATCCATTTGGCCTGCATTCGCGCCCGCTTGACTTGGGCCGCCCGGTCAAGCCACGGTCCGGCCGCATCCCGCACAGCCGGAAATCCACCAGCAATGGACCAGAATCGTAAGGAAATGCCGTCCGAATTCATCGTAATCCGCGACGCGACGCCGGCTTCCGCGATCCCGAGAGGGGCTGTGGTGGCGATGGGCAATTTCGACGGCGTCCATCTCGGCCATCGCGCCGTGATCAGGGCGGCCCTGGAGATGGGCCGCGCGCATGGCAGGCCGGCGTTCGCAGTGACCTTCGAGCCGCATCCGCGCAGCTTCTTCAGCCCGAACAGCCCGCAGTTCCGCCTCACCACCGAGACCAACAAGCTGAGATTGCTCGCCGGCACGGGCCTCGCCGGCGCTGTGGTCATGACCTTCGACAAGGACCGCGCCGGCACTTCGGCGCAAGATTTCATTCACCATGACCTCATCGGGCGGCTCGGCATCAGCGGTATTGCCGTCGGGTACGACTTCCATTTCGGCAAAGGCCGGGTCGGCTCCCCGAGCCTGCTGGTCGCCGAGGCGCCGCGTCTCGGGATCGAGGTCGACGTGCAGCCTCATGTCGATGTCGACGAGCGGCCGGTCTCGTCCACCGCCATCCGGATGGCGCTTGCGGAGGGGCAGATTGCCGACGCCACCGCCCTGCTGGGCGGGCCGTGGTTCGTCACCGGGACGGTCATCCACGGCGAGAAGCGCGGCCGCAACCTCGGCTTTCCCACCGCCAACATCCGCCTCGACAAGAATTGCGAGCTGAAGCACGGCATCTACGCCGTGCGAGTCGGCCGCGGTGCCGAGCGGTTCGACGGCGTCGCAAGCTTCGGCCGCCGCCCGACCTTCGACAATGGTGCGCCGCTGCTCGAAGTGTTCCTCTTCGACTTCAGAGGCGACCTCTACGGTGCCGAACTCGACGTCGCCTTCATTTCCTTCATTCGCGACGAACTGAAATTCGACAATATCGACGCGCTCGTGGGGCGCATGAACGAGGATTCGGCCCGCGCCCGCGCCGATCTGGCCGCCGCGCCGGATGCTTACCCCAAATTGGGATCGATCGGTTGAGGACTGAGAAGCAAAAGATGCTGGCGGGCGAAATGTACCGCCCCGACGATGCGGAACTGATTGCCGATCTCGCGGCCAATGCAAGCTGGCTGGCGCGATACAATGCCTCGCTCGGCGAGTCTCCCTCCGTGCAGCACGCCCTGTTGTCGGAGCGCCTGGCCAGGGTCGGCGGCGGCGCCGTGATCCGTCCGCCGTTCTTCTGCGACTATGGGTTCAACATCCGGCTCGGCCACGGTGTTTTCCTGAACTTCAACTGCGTCATCCTTGATGTCGTCGAGGTCACGATTGGCGAGCGCACCCAGATCGGTCCGGCCGTGCAGATCTATGCCGCCGATCATCCGCGCGACGCCGCTACGCGGCGCGCCGGGCTCGAGTTCGGCCGGCCGGTCCGCATCGGCAGCGATGTCTGGATCGGCGGCGGGGCGATCATCGTGCCCGGCGTCACCGTCGGCGACGGCGCCATCATCGGCGCCGGCAGCGTGGTGACACGGGATGTCGGCGAGGGCCAGACGGTCGCCGGAAACCCGGCCCGGCCGCGCCCACGCTGACGGTCGAACCGGCCCCAGGCCTTTGCGATTTCCGCCCTCCCCTGCTATGGAAGCGCCATGTTCGCGCGGCGCATCATAGGGATTAGCGGCCCGGCTTCCGTCTGAGCCTTTTGGCTCGGCGCAAGACCGGGAGTTTCCTGTTTCAACCGCGATCGATCGCGTCCCGCCGCTACCCGAGCCAAATCAGAGCATTCATGTCCGAGAAGCCGCAAAAGTCCGATTCCGCCGACTATTCCAAAACCCTGTTCCTGCCGCAGACGGATTTCCCGATGCGCGCCGGCCTGCCGCAGCGCGAGCCGGAGATCCTGAAATACTGGAACGAGATCGGCCTTTACGAGAAGCTGCGTGAGGATGCCGACGGCCGCGCCAAATTCGTGCTGCATGACGGCCCGCCCTACGCCAACGGCAACATCCACATCGGGCACGCGCTTAACAAGATCCTCAAGGACGTCGTCACCAAGAGCCAGCAGATGCTCGGCTTCGACTCCAACTACGTGCCGGGCTGGGACTGTCACGGCCTGCCGATCGAATGGAAGATCGAGGAAGAGAACTACCGGTCCAAAGGCAAGCAGAAGCCGGACTTCCGCAACTCGGCGGCGATGGTGGAATTCCGCCAGGAGTGCCGCGCTTATGCGACGCACTGGCTCAACGTGCAGCGCGAGGAATTCAAGCGGCTCGGCATCATCGGCGACTGGAACCATCCCTACGCCACCATGAGCTACCCGGCGGAGGCGGCGATCGCACGCGAACTGATGAAGTTCGCCGCCAACGGCACGCTCTATCGCGGCTCCAAGCCCGTGATGTGGAGCGTGGTGGAGAAGACCGCGCTTGCCGAAGCCGAGGTCGAGTACGAGGACTACACCTCCGACATGGTGTGGGTGAAATTTCCAGTCACCTCGCCGGCGCATGGCGCACTGGCCAATGCCTCGATCGTGATCTGGACCACGACGCCATGGACGCTGCCGGGCAACCGCGCCATCAGCTTCTCGCCGAAGATCGCTTACGGCCTCTACAAGGTGACCGACGCGCCCGCCGACAACTGGGCGAAGACCGGCGATCTCCTGATTCTCGCCGAGGCCCTGGCGGCAGAAGTCTTCAAGCAGGCGCGTGTGTCGGCCTACGAGAAGGTACGCGATATCCCGTCCGACACGATGGACGCGATCGAATGCGCCCACCCGCTGAAGGGCCGCGACGGCGGCTATGAATTCACCGTGCCGCTGCTCGCCGGCGAGCATGTCACCGACGACACCGGCACCGGCTTCGTGCACACCGCGCCCGGCCATGGCCGCGAAGACTTCGACGTCTGGACGGCGAATGCACGCGAGCTCGAAGCGCGCGGCATCAGCTCGACGATCCCCTATACGGTCGACGAGAACGGCGCGTTCACGGCGCAGGCGCCCGGCTTCACGGGAAAACGCGTCATCAACGACAAGGGTGAAAAGGGCGACGCCAACGAGGCGGTGCTCAAGGCGCTGGTGGACTCCGGCATGCTGCTCGCGCGCGGACGGCTGAAGCACCAGTACCCCCATTCCTGGCGCTCCAAGAAGCCCGTGATCTTCCGCAACACGCCGCAATGGTTCATCGCGATGGACAAGGACATCGTCGAGAACGGCAAGGCGACGGCGGGCGATACGCTGCGCGCCCGCGCGCTGCACGCGATCGCGGTGACGCAATGGGTGCCGCCCTCGGGGCAGAACCGCATCAACGGCATGATCGTCAACCGCCCGGACTGGGTGATCTCGCGACAGCGCGCCTGGGGCGTGCCGATCGCCGTGTTCGTGCGCGAGAAGGGTGACGGCTCCGCCGAGATCCTCCAGGACGAAATTGTCAACCAGCGCATCGTCGAGGCCTTCATGGAGGAAGGCGCCGACGCCTGGTACCGCGACGGCGCGCGCGAGCGTTTCCTTGGGGAACGCGCCAATGAAGACTGGAGGAAGGTGGACGACATTCTCGACGTCTGGTTCGATTCCGGTTCGACCCACGCCTTCGTGCTGGAAGACCGCAAGCATTTTCCGCAGCTCGGCCACATCGTGCGCAAGATCGACGGCGGCCATGACACCGTGATGTATCTCGAAGGCAGCGACCAGCACCGCGGCTGGTTCCATTCCTCGCTGCTGGAGAGCTCCGGCACCCGCGGCCGCGCGCCGTACGACATCGTGCTGACCCACGGCTTCACGCTGGACGAGAATGGCCGCAAGATGTCGAAATCGCTCGGCAACACGGTTGAACCGCAAAAGGTGATGGCGCAGTCCGGCGCCGACATCCTGCGGCTCTGGGTCTGCGCGACGGACTATGCCGACGACCAGCGCATCGGCCCGGAGATCCTGAAGAACACCGTCGAGACCTATCGCAAGCTGCGCAACACCCTCCGCTGGATGCTGGGCACGCTGCATCATTTCAAGCGCAGCGAGGCGGTCGCGCATGCGGACATGCCGGAACTGGAGCGGCTGATGCTGCACGAGCTCGCGCTGCACGCCGATGATATCCGCAAGGCTTATGCAGATTTCGACTACAAGACCGTCGTGGCGAGCCTTGCCGCCTTCATGAACAGCGAGCTGTCCGCTTTCTATTTCGACATCCGCAAGGACGCACTCTATTGCGATCCGCCGTCGTCGGTGACGCGCAAGTCGGCGCTGACGGCAATCGATCTGATCTGCGCCTCCATCCTGAGATGGCTTGCGCCGGTCTTGAGCTTCACCACCGAGGAAGCCTGGCAGCAGTATCGCAGGGATGCCAAGCCTTCGGTTCACCTGACGCTGTTCCCGACGGACTTCGCCTCCTTTCGCGACGACGCGCTGGCGAAGAAATGGGAGACGATCCGCGAGGTCCGCCGCGTCGTCACCGGTGCCCTCGAGCTGCAACGCGCCGCGAAGAAAATCGGCTCCTCGCTGGAGGCCTCGCCGATCGTTTACGTCTCGGACAGGGCGATGCTTGCGACGCTGTTTGATGTTGATCTGGCCGAGGTGTGCATCACCTCGAGCTATGAAATCCGCGAAGGTGAAGCGCCCGCCGGTGCCTTCACCCTGCCCGACGTCAAGGGCGTTGCGGTCGTGGTCGAGCGGGCGGTCGGCACCAAATGCGCGCGGTCGTGGAAGATCCTGCCGACCGTCGGTGAGGACCCGGAATACCCCGACGTCTCGCCGCGTGACGCGATGGCGCTGCGCGAATGGAAGGCGTTGGGAGTGAGCGTGTGAGCCGTCCCCTGCGCGCCGGGATCCTCGCGGCGGTCATTGCGCTCGTGCTCGACCAGGCGAGCAAGCTGTGGCTGCTTTACGTGTTCGAACTCGGCCGGCGGGGCGTCGTGAAGGTGACGCCTTTCTTCGACCTCGTGCTGGCCTGGAATGTCGGCATCAGCTTCGGCTGGTTCCAGAACGACAGCTGGATCGCGCAGGCGATATTGACCCTGGTGAAGGCCGCCGCGGTGATCGCGCTCGCCGTCTGGATGGTCTGGTCGCGCACCATGCTGGCCACCATCGCCCTGGGGATGATCATCGGCGGGGCCATCGGCAACGCCATCGACCGCCTTGCCTATGGCGCGGTGGTCGATTTTGCCCTGTTTCACATCGAAATCGCCGGTAAAACCTACAATTGGTACGTGTTCAACATTGCCGATGTGGCCATCGTTGCCGGGGTAGCGGCCCTATTGTATGATTCCTTTCAAGGGGTGCCCGCCGCAAAAGCGCCCTGATCCCGGCCGATACGAACCCTCCAAATGCGCCCGCCCAGACGGTGGGCAGCGTCGAAATTTGTGAGCAGGAACAGCGCGATGCGCAAGACCGAAGCGAGCGGATTGATGGTGCGGGCGAGGCTCGCGCGGGCGGCGTGGTTCACGGCTGCCGCCCTCGGCATCGGACTCGTCATCGCCGCCGGCCCCGTGCGCGCGGCCGACGACGAAGACGAGGACGACAAGACCTTCGAAGAGAAGATCATCGAGGGAATCATGCGCGGCATCGGCGGCACAAACATGGAAAACCGCGGCATCGAGTATCGCGAGCGCTCGCCGCTCGTCGTGCCGCCCAAGCTCGACCTGCCCGCGCCGGGCCAGGCCGCCGCCGAAACCAAGGTGCCGAACTGGCCGAAGGATCCCGACGAACAGCGCCGCAAGGCGGCGATTGCTGCCCGCAAGAAGGCCAACAAGGATCCGATCGAGGCCTCCCGTATTCTCACGCCGAGCGAACTGGCGCAGAGGGGCCGCGGCAAGTCTTCCGGCGACAGCGTCACCGATCAGCCGGGCGGCAATCCGGGCGTCAACGCGATCCTCTCGCCATCGCAGCTCGGCTATAAAGGCGGCTTCAGCGGCCTGTTCGGCGGCAACAAGGCCGAGACGGCGCCGTTCAAGGGCGAGCCGACGCGCGAGTCGCTGACGCAGCCGCCCTCCGGCTACCAAACGCCGTCGCCGAACTTCGCCTACGGCACCGGGCCGAAGGAATCGCTCAACAAGGAATACAATCCGGCCGCCGGCAAATATGGCGAATAGTTAAGCTTGTCTCTCGCCTTCGTGAGGCCGGCCGCCGCCCGCGCAGTGTATATCGCGGCAATACCGGACGATTTGGTCCGGGCTACCCCGACAGGTCATGATGCCTTCAACACGTTTCGCTGTTTCGCTCATTGCTGCCTTGCTGCCCGCGTTTGCCGGAAGCGCCATCGCCCAGACCACCGATAAGCCGCAGCCGCCCGCGAGCTTCACCCTGCAAAACGGCCTGCAGGTGGTGGTGATCCCCGATCACCGCACGCCCGTAGTCACACAGATGATCTGGTACAAGGTCGGCTCCGCCGACGAGACGCCGGGCAAGTCGGGCCTGGCGCATTTCCTCGAGCATTTGATGTTCAAGGGCACGGCCAAGCATCCGGCCGGCGAGTTCTCCAGGACCGTGGTGCAGGTCGGCGGCAACGAGAACGCGTTCACCTCCACCGACTACACCGGCTATTACCAGCGCGTGCCGCGCGACCAGCTCGCACGCATGATCGAGTTCGAGGCCGACCGGATGACGGGCCTCATCCTCAAGGACGAGAATGTGCTGCCCGAGCGCGACGTGGTGCTGGAAGAATTCAACATGCGCGTCGCCAACAATCCGGATGCCCGGCTGACCGAGCAGATCATGGCAGCGCTCTATCTCAACCACCCTTATGGCCGCCCGGTCATTGGCTGGCACCAGGAGATCGAGAAACTCGATCGCGAGGATGCGCTCGCCTTCTACAAGCGTTTCTACGCGCCGAACAACGCGATCCTGATCATTGCCGGCGACGTCGAGGCCAATGAAGTCCGTCCGCTGGTGGAGAAATTCTATGGGCCCATTCCGGCGCAGCCCTCGATTCCCGCGCGGCGGGTTCGCCCGCAGGAGCCGATGCCGGCGGCCCCGCGCACCGTGACGCTGTCGGATCCGCGCGTCGAGCAGACCAACATCCGCCGCTACTATCTCGTGCCGTCCTCAACGACCGCGGCGGCCGGAGAAAGCGCGGCGCTGGACGTGCTCGCACAGTTGATGGGCAATGGGTCCAACTCCTATCTGTACCGCGCGCTCGTCATCGATAAACCGCTCGCGATCAGCGCCGGCGCAGGATACCAGGGCACCGCGCTTGATCCGACCCAGTTCCAGATTTCGGTATCGCCAAGACCTGGCGTGGAGTTCTCGCAGGTCGAGCAGGCGATCGATGCCGTCATTGCCGATCTTGCGCAAAATCCGCCGCGCGCCGAAGACCTCGAGCGGGTCAAGACGCAGTTGATCGCGGAAGCCGTCTACGCCCAGGACAACCAGGCAACCATGGCGCGCTGGTACGGCGGCGCGCTGACCTCGGGCCTCAGCATCGAGGATATCAGAAGCTGGCCCCAGCGGATTCGCGCGGTCACCGGCGATCAGGTGCGTGACGCCGCGCGGAAGTGGCTGGACAAGAAACGCTCGGTGACCGGCTATCTCGTCAAGGACCCGACGCCCAAGCGCGAGGAGAAACGTTCGTGAGCATCCTGATCACCCGCCGCGCCGCTCTGATCGGCGGCGCCGCCGCGCTTGCGCTGACTTCGCTCGCGTCTTCGCCCTCGCAGGCTGCCACGAAAATCCAGCGGCTGGTCTCCCCCGGCGGCATCGAGGCCTGGTTCGTGCAGGATGCCACCGTCCCGCTGATCGCGATGGAATACGCCTTCGGCGGCGGCGCCTCGCAGGACCCGGCGGCCAAGCCCGGCGTCGGCAACATGGTTGCGAGCCTGCTTGACGAGGGGTCCGGCGATCTCGATTCCAAGACCTTCCACGAGCGGCTCGACCGGCGCGCCATCGAACTCAGCTTCTCCTCTTCTCGCGATACCTTCCGCGGCAGCTTGCGCATGCTGAAGGAGAACAAGGACGAGGCTTTCGACCTGCTGCGCTCAGCGCTGTCGGCACCGCGTTTCGACAGTACCGACGTCGAGCGCATCCGGAACCAGGTACTGTCCAGTCTTCGGCGCGAGTCTACCAACCCGACGTCTCTCGCGGGGCGCAAATTCCTCGAAGTCGCCTTTGGTGATCATCCGTACGGCCGTTCCTCCAACGGAACGCTGGAGAGCGTGCCTACCATCACGGTCGCCGACCTGCGCGACTACGTCGCCCGCGTGATCGCCAAGGACACGCTGCGCATCGCCGTGGTCGGGGACGTTGATCCGGATACGCTCGGCAAGCTGCTCGACAAGACCTTTGGCGGCCTGCAGGCAAAAGCCAACCTCAACCGCGTGGCCGATGTCGTGGCGGCGAAGCCGCCGCAGCGCGCCTTCGTCCCGCTCGACGTGCCGCAGACGGTCATCACCTTTGGCGGCCCCGGTATCATGCGTCACGATCCGGATTTCATGGCAGGCTATGTGGTCAGTCATATCCTCGGCGGCGGCGGGCTGTCGTCGCGGCTCTATCGCGAGGTCCGCGAGAAGCGCGGCCTCGTCTATTCCGTCTACCAGTCGCTGATGTGGATGGATCATTCCGCGCTGTTCATCGGCAATACCGGCACCCGGGCCGACCGCGCCGGCGAGACCGTCGACGCCGTCGAGCAGGAAATCCGCCGCATGGCCGAAGAAGGCCCGACCCAGAAGGAGCTTGATGACGCCAAGTCCTACCTGAAGGGCTCGCAGATGCTGGCGCTCGACACATCCTCCAAGCTGGCGCAGGCCCTGCTGCAATATCAGCTCGACAAGCTGCCGATCGACTACATCGAAAAGCGCAACGCGCTGGTCGATGCGGTCACGCTGGAGGACGCGAAGCGCGCGTCGCAGCGGCTGTGGGGCCAGGGGCTGCTAACCGTGGTCGTCGGGCGCGCTCCGCAGGCGGCGGCGCAGCCCGCGGCTGCCCCGCTCCGGGCGAACTGAGGCTTTTCCACATCCGCCCTGCCGCCGGAACGCGCCTTTCGCGCGTCCCCGAGGGGATGTGGTACATGTCTGTCACCTTAATGACCGGTGACGTCATGCTGCGGGTTTCGCACGCCCTTTCGATCGACGAGGACGATATCGACATCGCGTTCGTCCGCGCCTCCGGCCCGGGCGGACAGAATGTCAACAAGCTCGCGACCGCGGCGCAATTGCGCTTCGACACAAACAAGATTGCCCTGCCCGACGACGCCCGCGCGCGGCTGGCCCGGCTCGCCGGCCAGCGCATGACCCGGGAAGGCGTGATCGTGATCCATGCCCAGCGCTTCCGCACCCAGGAGCGCAATCGCTCCGATGCGATCGATCGCTTGCTGGAGCTGCTCAGGGAGTCGCTGGTCCGTCCGACTCCACGCCGGCCAACCAGGCCGACGCTGGGCTCGAAGCAGCGCCGCCTGGAGGGGAAGAAGCGCCGCAGCGACATCAAGGCCCGCCGCGGC
>JAEZEU010000260.1 GCA_023432885.1 Pseudomonadota bacterium
GGCGCACCGGCCGCCTGCGCGAAGATCGGCGGCGCCTCGCCGGTGTTGCCGAAATCGATCGCGCCGACATTGAGCGCTTCGAGCAGCGGCGGGCCGGACGGGAATTCGGTCCACGCGACCTTGTAGCCCACCGCTTTGAGTTTCTCTTCCAGCGAGCCTTTGCCCTTGAGCAGCACCAGCTTGCCGTATTTCTGGTAGCCGATGCGGACCACCTTGTCCGGTGTCTGGCCGAAGGAAGCCCCGACGGTAGAGGCGACCGTGACCGCAGAGAGGACGGCAGCCGCCATCGTTCGTTGAAACCAACGCATGCAGTTCTCCTTAAGATGAATGAAAAAGTGACGAGAGGGTCAGGTCAGCTTTGCACCGGTCTCCACACCGCGTCGCGAACCGCGATCGGCTTCGGAATCAGGCCGAGCTTGTAGAAGCGATCGGCGACGGCCTGCTGCGTCGTGACAATGTCGTCGGTGACCGGCCCGATCAGGAACGACGCGCGGTTGGCTGCTACAGTCTGGACGTCAAGCGGCACGCCGGTGACCGCGGCGAGCGCAGCCGCCACTTCCGCACGATTGTTCTCAGCCCAGCGCGCAGCTTCCGCAAGGCCGTCGATCACTTCGCGGGTCTCGCGCACGTGGGTGTTCGCAAAAGTACGGTTCGCCAGATAGAACGAATTGGTCTTGGCGACTTCATGGGCGTTGACCAGGATGCGGCCGTTCTGGCGCTTTTCCCCGATCGCAAAATACGGATCCCAGACCGCCCATGCCTCGATACTGCCGCTGGCAAACGCCGGCACCGCGTCAGGCGGCGTCAGGTAGACCGGCGTGATGTCGGCGTAGGTCAGCCCCGCCTTTTCCAAGGTCGAGATCACCACGTTATGGGCGCTGCTGCCCTTGGTGAAACCGATGCGCTTGCCCTTAAGGTCTGCGATGCTCTGAATGCCGGAGTTGGCGGGGACCAGGATGCCCTGCCCGTTGGTAATCCGCGATCCCGCGACATAGACGATATTGGCGTTGGCGGCCTGCGCGAAGATGGGCGGCGTATCGCCGACCGAGCCGAGGTCGACGCTGCCGGTGGTCATGGCTTCCAGCAAAGGCGGCCCCGACGTGAACTCGATCCACTTGATGCCGATTTGCCGGGCGGCAAACTTTTTTTCCAGGATGGCTTGCTGGCGCGTGATGACCAGCACGCCGGTCTTCTGGTAGCCGATACGAATTTCCTTCACGCCTGCTTCGGCGCGCGCCTGTGGCAAAAGAGCAGCCGCGCTGGCGGCACCCACAGTCAGTTTGAGGAAGTCCCGACGCTTCATTGTTTTCTCCTGACGATCGCGATGCGCGATCACGCGATGTCAGGATGATGGTGCGGTGCGATCAGGCTGTCGAGGACTCGCAAAAAATAACGACGCGCACACTGCCGTTGCAGCGCGCGGCGCAGCGTTTGTTTCAGCGAGTAGATCGCGAGCAGCGAAATTCTTTTCAGCACGAAATCGTGAGGTTCCACCCGCCCGGAAAAGGGTCAGCCGGCCGCCACCTTGGTCGGCGTGACGTTAACCGCAAGCTTGCCGTAGCGATCCTTGAATGCCTCGGTGTCGATTTCTTCCAGCTGGATCGAGCCGTCGAGAACGCCCTTCTTCCAGGTGTCGTGCTCGGGATCGTGCTTGAACTCCGGCATCACTTCTTTCGCGAACAACTCGAGCGATTCGCAGATATGCTCGTGACTGTTCTTGCCGGCCTGGTTGAGCAGGATCACCTGGTCGATATGCGAAGTGCGGAAGCGGCGCAGCTTCTTGCGGATGGTCTCCGGCGAACCGATCAGGCCGCCGCGCAGGGCGGCCTCCTGCGCCTCCGGATTCTCTCGCTTCCACTTGTTGTACTCGTCCCACATGTTGACGGTGCCGGGCGCCGGACGCTGGCGATTCTGCGACTGGCCGTAATAGCGCAGCGCGAACTGGAAGAAGGTCGCCCCGTCGGCGCGCCGGCGCGCCTCCGCGTCGGTCTCGGCGCACATGAAGAACGAGACCAGCGCCATGTTCGGGTTGATCTCATAGTCGGCCAGCTTCTTCAGCCGCTTGGTGATGGCATTGTAATAGCAATGCACCCAGGCATGCGCGGCATCGGCGCTGACGAACTGGAAGCCGAGCGCGCCAAAGCCGTTCTGACCGGCGCGCTCGATGGTCGGCAGTTGCGAGCAGGCCATCCACAGCGGCGGATGGGGCTTCTGCACCGGCTTCGGCACGACATTGCGCAAGGGGATGTCGAAATACTTGCCGTGATGTTCGGTGCCGATCTTGGTGAACATCGGGAAGATCGCCTGCACGGCTTCCTCGAACACTTCGCGCTTGGTCTCCATGTCGCGGCCGAACGGCGTCAGCTCGGTGATGGAAGCGCTCTCGCCCATGCCGAACTCGCAGCGGCCGTTGGAGAGAAGGTCGAGCACCGCGACGCGTTCGGCGACCCGCGCGGGGTGATTGGTTGTGAGCTGGAAGATGCCGTGGCCGAGCCGGATTTGCCTGGTGCGCTGGCTGGCGGCGGCGAGGAAGGATTCCGGCGCCGGGGAATGCGAATATTCCTCGAGAAAATGATGCTCGACGACCCAGGCGTAGTCGTAGCCAAGCCGGTCCGCGGTCTCGAGCTGGGTCAGCGCATTCTGGTACAGCCTGAGCTCGTTGCCTTCCTGCCATGGCCTCGGCAGTTGCAACTCATAGAAGATGCCGAACTTCATGACGTTACTCCCGCGGCGGCTCCGTTGTTGGCAGCAGTGTATTCCCGGCGTGTTCTGAGTCTAGGGTCGCGAAATTTCGCCCCGCGAAAGAAAGGCTTTGGGAACAGCGACCGCGCCGCCTTTGCCCATCGGGGCCAGCGCCACGCGAGCAGAGGAGCGACTAAAGGCCGCTTCTATCGGATCGCTCAATTTGGATTGACCCAAATCAAGGGTTGGATAGGATTCGCAACTACTGTTCCGACGGGCAACGGCGCCTTCACATCCTGCTGATTTGAATGAGGGACTCCATGTCTGTCGCTGGCGACGGGACAAACGAACGCGCGCGCCGCAGGCGAATGGAAATTTTCGCCTTCCTCTTTCTCACCGCTGTCATGATGCCTGCACTCGCGGTGGCCGCGGTCGGCAGCTATGGCCTGGCCGTGTGGATCTACCAAATGGCCGCCGGACCGCCCGGCCCTCCCTCCAAGAACTGATCGCGAAGGATACCCATCATGGCTGCCCCCCGCACTGCCATCGACCGCCGCGCCTTGATCACGGGCCGCATCATCAATCCCGACCGGGTAGTGACGCCGCCGGAAGGCGAGATCGCCAGCATTCTCGTGCAGGCGCGCCCCGAAAATCTCGATGAGGTCGCAGCCAGCATAGCGGCGCTCGCCGGATGCGAGATTCACGGTCGCGATCCCAGGGGCAAGCTGATCGTCGTGGTCGACGCGCCCGATACCGGTTCGCTGGGGACTACGCTCAACACCATCTCGCTGCTGCCACACGTACACACGGCCTCGCTCGTGTTTCACGCCAGCGAAATCGGCTAGCCGCCACCCTCTTGCCTGATGCCGGGAGAATCGCAATGACCACCCCCGAACTCGACCGCCGCCGGCTGCTCAAGCTCCAGGCCGCCGCAATCGCCGCCACTGCCGCCGGCATGCCGGTGCCGACGCAGGCCGCCAATGTCGTCACCGAGCGCGATGCGAGCGAACTGGACTGGAACAAGGCACCCTGCCGGTTCTGCGGCACAGGCTGCAGCGTCATTGTCGCTACAAAGGACAATCGCGTGGTGGCCACGCACGGCGATATCAAGAGCGAGGTCAATCGCGGACTCAACTGCGTGAAGGGCTATTTCCTTTCCAAGATCATGTACGGCCACGACCGCCTGATGCGGCCGATGCTGCGCAAGACCAACGGCAAGTACGACAAGAACGGCGAGTTCACGCCCGTGAGCTGGGACGAAGCCTTCGACATCATGGCCGAGAAGTTCAAGGACGCGCTGAAGAAGCGCGGGCCGAGCGGCGTCGGCATGTTCGGTTCGGGCCAGTGGACGATCTGGGAAGGTTATGCCGCAGCAAAATTGTTCAAGGCCGGCTTCCGTTCCAACAATATCGACCCCAATGCGCGCCATTGCATGGCCTCTGCCGTGGCCGGCTTCATGCGCACCTTCGGCATCGACGAGCCGATGGGCTGCTATGACGACATCGAAGCGGCCGACGCCTTCGTGCTGTGGGGCTCCAACATGGCGGAGATGCATCCGATCCTGTGGACGCGGGTGACCGACCGCCGCCTGTCCGCGCCGCATGTCCGCGTCGCGGTGCTCTCGACGTTCGAGCACCGCTCGTTCGATCTGGCCGACATCGGCATGGTGTTCACACCCCAGACCGACCTCTACCTCCTCAACGCCATTGCCAACCACATCATCAAGACCGGCCGGGTCAACACGGACTTCATCAGCGCGCACACCGTGTTCAAGCGCGGCCAGACCGACATCGGCTACGGCCTGCGCCCGGACCATCCGCTGCAGAAGAAGGCGACCGGCGCCGCCAAGGCCAACGACGCCACCGACATGACCTTCGCCGAGTACGCAAAATTCGTCTCGGAATACACGCTGCAGAAGGCGGCCGAAATGTCCGGCGTGCCGCTCAACCGCCTCGAGGCGCTGGCCGAACTGTATGCCGATCCCAAGACCAAGGTGGTCAGCTTCTGGACCATGGGCTTCAACCAGCACACGCGCGGCGTCTGGTGCAACAATCTCGTCTACAATATCCATCTGCTCACCGGGAAAATCGCGACCCCCGGCAACAGCCCGTTCTCGCTCACCGGCCAGCCCTCGGCGTGCGGCACCGCGCGCGAGGTCGGCACGTTCTCGCACCGCCTGCCCGCCGACATGCTGGTCGCCAACAAGGCGCATCGCGACATCGCCGAAAAAATCTGGCAGCTGCCGGAAGGCACCATCCCCGACAAGCCCGGCTATCACGCCGTGCTGCAGAGCCGGATGCTGCGCGACGGCCAGCTCAACGCCTACTGGGTGCAGGTCAACAACAACCTGCAGGCCGGACCGAACATCAACGAGGAGATCCTTCCCGGCTTCCGCAATCCGGACAATTTCATCGTGGTATCGGACGCCTATCCGACGGTCACGGCGCTCGCCGCCGATCTGGTGCTGCCGACGGCGATGTGGGTGGAGAAGGAAGGCGCCTACGGCAACGCCGAGCGGCGAACCCAGTTCTGGCACCAGCTCGTGACCGCGCCCGGCGAGTCGCGCTCCGACCTCTGGCAACTGATGGAATTCTCCAAGCGCTTCAAGATCGAGGAAGTCTGGCCTGAGGAACTCATCGCCAAGAAGCCCGAATATCGGGGCAAGACGATGTTCGACGTACTCTACAGGAACGGCGCGGTCGACAAGTATCCCGTCTCGGATGTCGAGGCCGGCTACGCCAACGACGAAGCCAAGGCATTCGGCTTCTATCCGCAGAAAGGCCTGTTCGAGGAGTACGCGAGCTTCGGCCGCGGCCATGGCCATGACCTCGCGCCATTCGACGCCTATCATCGCGAGCGCGGCTTGCGCTGGCCCGTGGTCAACGGCCAGGAAACCAAATGGCGCTTCAAGGAGGGCAGCGATCCCTATGTGAAGCAAGGCACGAACTATCAGTTCTACGGCTTCCCCGACGGCAAGGCGCGGATCTTTGCGCTGCCGTTCGAGGCAGCGGCGGAATCGCCGGACAAGGAGTATCCGTTCTGGCTGTCCACGGGCCGCGTGCTCGAGCACTGGCATTCCGGCACCATGACGCGCCGCGTACCCGAGCTGTACCGCGCCTTCCCGGAAGCGGTCTGTTTCATGCATCCTGATGATGCGCAGGAAGCGAAACTGCGGCGTGGCGACGAGGTGAAGGTGATCTCGCGCCGCGGTTTCGTCCGCGCACGCCTGGAGACGCGCGGCCGCGACCGGCCGCCGAAGGGTCTCGCCTTCGTACCCTGGTTCGACGAATCCAAGCTGATCAACAAGGTGACGCTGGACGCTACCGATCCGATCTCGCTGCAAACCGATTTCAAGAAATGCGCCGTGCGCATCGAGAAGGTGTGACCATGGTCCGGCAATCAGCAATCCTCCTGCTCGCTGCCGCACTGATAGCCGGCGCAGGCACGCTCGCCGCGCAGACGCTCAACTCCGGCCTGCGCGGCCCGACGCCCCTCAATGAGGAGGGCGCCGCGCCGCCGATGACGCCGACCAAGAACACCGCCGAGAAGGAGGTGCGCAACTATCCCGAACAACCGCCGGTGATCCCGCATTCGATCGACGGCTACCAGATCGATCTCAACAGCAACAAATGCCTGTCCTGCCATGCCCGCTCCCGCACCGGCGAGTCCCAGGCGCCGATGGTCTCGATCACCCACTTCATGGACCGCGACGGCCAGTTCCTCGCTTCGGTCTCGCCGCGACGCTTCTTCTGCACCGAGTGCCACGTGCCGCAAAGCACCTCCAACCCGCCGGTCAGCAATGATTTCGTCGACATCGACACCATGCTGAGCCGTGCAGCACCCGGTGGACGGCGATGAGCACGGCGGATGGCGCAAAACCGCGCCCGGGCTTCTTCGGCCGAGTCTGGAATTTCGTCGTTGAACTCTGGGGCGTGCTGATACGACCGAGCTCGGTGTTCGGTCTTGGCGTCCTGGTCATGGCGGGGTTCGTCGCCGGCATCATCTTCTGGGGCGGCTTCAACACCGCGCTGGAATTGACCAACACGGAAAAATTCTGCACCTCCTGTCACGAGATGCGCGACAACGTGTTCTCCGAGCTGAAGTCCACCGTCCACTTCACCAACCGCTCCGGCGTGCGAGCCACCTGCCCGGACTGCCATGTACCGCACAACTGGACCGACAAGATCGCGCGCAAGATGCAGGCTTCGAAGGAAGTGTGGGGCCATCTGTTCGGCGTCATCAACACCCGCGAAAAATTCACCGATCACCGTCTTGAACTCGCGCTGCATGAATGGGCGCGCTTCAAGGCGAACGATTCCCTGGAATGCCGCAATTGCCACAGCGCGGAATCCATGGACATCACGAAGCAGTCGCCGCGCGCTTCCGTCGCCCATCAGCGCTTCCTGTTCACGGGCGAGAAGACCTGCATCGACTGCCACAAGGGCATCGCCCACCAGCTACCCGACATGCGCGGCATTCCCGGCTGGCAATAGCCGGCACGCGCCGGCGCTGCTTGCGCCGGCGGTTTCAATGGTTAGGTTGGGGGCTCCCTGAGGCGGGACCACCGGGTCTTGCGCCTCTCCCCTCGCCCAGCACCATGACCAGTTTCACGCCGCATCAGGATTCCGCACTCAAGGCTGTTGCCGATTGGCTGAAGGCCAAGCCGGGCAGGAACGGCACCCCGCAGGTGTTCCGCCTGTTCGGCTATGCCGGAACCGGCAAGACGACGCTGGCGCGGCACGTCGCCGAAGGCGTCGATGGCGGGGTGAAATTCGCCGCCTTCACCGGCAAGGCGGCCCTCGTCATGCGCAACAAGGGCTGCGACAACGCCTCCACCATCCATTCGCTGATCTACCGCGCCCGCGAATCCGGTGTGGAACAGCCGAGCTTCGAGCTGTGGGACGATGCGCCGGCCTCGAAGGCCAAGCTGATCGTGATCGACGAATGCTCGATGGTGGACGCCGAGCTCGGCCGCGACCTGCTGTCGTTCGACTGTCCCCTGCTCGTGCTCGGAGATCCCGCGCAATTGCCGCCGATCGCCGGCGGAGGCTTCTTCACCGACGCCGAGCCGGACGCGATGCTGACGGAGGTGCACCGCCAGGCGCAGGACGATCCGATCGTGCGGATGTCGATGGATATCCGAGAGGGGCGCGAACTCGAGATCGGCCGCTACGGCGAGAGCGACGTCGTGTCGCGCAAGGAGCTCGATCCCGAACGGGTGATGCAGACCGACCAGGTGCTGGTCGGGCGCAACAACACCCGCCGCGCCTACAATATGCGCATCCGCCAGAAGCAGAACATCGAGGAACCGTTGCCGGTCGCCGGCGACAAGCTGGTTTGCCTGCGCAACAACCGCAAGAAGGGACTGTTCAACGGCGGGCTGTGGCGGGTGAAATCGCGCGCGCAATCGAAATCACGGATCGTCACGATGCGCGTTTCGCCCGACGAGGATTTTGGCCACAAGGTGACGAAAGTGTCGGTACGCGGCGAATGTTTCGAGGGCGGCATCGAGGGCATCCCGTGGGAGCAGCGCAAGCCCTATGACGAGTTCGACTACGGTTATGTGCTCACGGTGCACAAGTCGCAGGGCTCGCAATGGGACGACGTCGTGCTGTTCGACGAGAGCTTTGCATTTCAGGACAGCAGGGCGAGGTGGCTGTACACCGGCATTACGCGGGCGGCGAAGCGCCTCTCCATTGTCGTCTAGCGCTGCGTTCTCAATCCTTATCCTGCGGAGCGGCCGTGAGGCCTCGTCTCGGAGGGTGGGCTGCGGACGATGTTGGAGCCTCATGGTTCGAGAAACCGCTCCGCGGCTCCTCACCATGAAGGGCGGGCTATTCCCTCGGCGACGAGCTAGAAGTCCTCCCATAGCTGACGGCAGCTTCAAGGCAGCTTTCCTCCCCCTAACATCTTGGAATTTCACCGATTTTGTTCACGAACTCGTGTGGCGCGAGCGCGTAACAAGCAGGCCGACGTCGCGTATCTTGGGTGCGCCGGGAGAGCGCCGGCCGATTGCACCGCGCGGGTCCCGCTCTAAACTGCTTCCAACCCGCCCGCCTTACGAGGAAACCATGTCCCGCAGCAAGTTCAGCCGCCTTTCGCTCGGCGCCGCCGCCATCGGCGCGCTGGCCCTTGCCGTCCTTGCGATCGCGCCCTCGCGCGCGGCCGAAGAGGCCGTGATCATTCCCGCGCCGGCCATCGACGCGACGGATGCCGACGGCATCCTGACCGCCGTGCTCGCTGGCGGCTGCTTCTGGGGCGTGCAGGGGGTGTTCCAGCACACCGCCGGCGTGATCAACGCCGTGTCCGGCTATTCCGGCGGCAACAAGGACACTGCCGACTACAATCTGGTGTCGACCGGCAGGACCGGCCACGCCGAAGCGGTCGAGATCAAATACGACCCAAAAAAGATTTCCTACGGCAAGATCCTGCAAATCTACTTCTCGGTGGTGCACGATCCGACCCAGCTCAATCGCCAGGGACCAGACGTCGGCACGCAATATCGATCGGCGATCTTTTACGCCAATGACGAGCAGAAGAAGGTCGCGGATGCCTATATCTCCCAACTCAATGCGGCGAAGGTGTACAGGAAGCCGATCGTGACCAGGGTCGACAAGCTCAACGGCTTTTATCCGGCCGAAGACTATCATCAGGATTATCTGACGCTGCACCCTAACCAACCTTATATTGTCTTCAACGACATCCCGAAGGTCGAGAATCTGAAGAAGATCTTTGCGGACAATTTCATTGCGAAGCCGACGCTGGTGAACAAGGCCAAGGCCACCAACTGAGGGGTTCTTGTTTGGTCGGGTTTTCGTCATGCGAACCGGTGCCCACTTTGCTTGAAAACACTTCGTAGAAAAGGAGGACGAATGTCCGATACCAAGACGACCGGCAAGCTCGTCAAGAGCGAGGCCGAGTGGCGCAAGGAGTTGACGCCGATGCAGTACGCGGTGCTGCGCGAGAAGGCCACCGAGCGGCCTTTCAGCGGCGAATACGAGCATGAGCACCGCAAGGGCACCTATGTCTGCGCCGGCTGCGGCCAGATCCTGTTCGAATCCGACGCCAAGTTCGATTCCGGGTGCGGCTGGCCGAGTTTTTCCAGGCCAGCCGCCGAGAGCCATGTCGACGAGGAGCAGGATCACAGCCACGGCATGATCCGCACCGAGGTGCTGTGCTCGAAATGCGACGGCCATCTTGGCCATGTCTTCAACGACGGCCCTGGGCCGACCGGCCTGCGCTATTGCATCAACTCGGCGGCGCTGAAGCTGCAGGCGAAATAGGTACCACCCGTCACGCCTGGGCTTGTCCCGGCCAGGACGGCGGATAGAGTCATCTTATTCCTGTCGAACGCATTTCACACCCCGCGCGACCAAGGACCGGTGGCGCGGGGTTTTGCTTTGCCTTTTCGGGCTCGCCTCGCGCCAGGAAGAGGAAGCTTTCAGATGCAGATATCGAAACGCGCCGGCCTGGGCTTTGCCCTCGCCTGCCTGATGGGGAGCATGATGATCGAGCCCGTAGCCGCCGCCGACAAGGTGTCGCTGTTCAAGGTGATCACCGCCAAGGATGAGGTCGTGATCGGGCTGACAGATGACGAACTGGCGCAAATGGACGGCAATGCCGGCGGCGTTGCGAAGGCCCTGGTCGCGAAGGGCTCGCTTAGCGTCTGGAAATATGCGGTGCGCAAGGCTGCGACCGGCGATCTCGAACAGGCCCCGCTGCACAAGATCGGACTGATCTCGACGGAGTCGCTCCGCATTGAGCCGTATGCGACGCCGCTGAAGGTGGTTCCAATGGATGACGCGAAGAAATAGCCCGTGCGGCTCCCCATTGTTGCAGGCAAAGCGGTCCTCGCCTCGCTTGCAATGAGGCCTGGCCAGCCGCGCGCCGAATGACGAACTTGTTTCAGTAAGGGAATGTGGTTTTCTTGTTGCGCGGGGGGCGGCGTCGATGGGCGCGCCACCCGCGGATCCGCGGGAGAACGCCATGGTATCGACGATCCTGATCGTCATTCTCGTTGTCGCCCTGATGGTGGGCCTTAGCGGCAGGTTCGGAGGATACGGCTATGGCTACGGCCATTCCGGCATGGGTCTGATCGGCGTCATTCTGGTCGTGCTGATCGTCCTGAAGCTTCTGCACAAGATCTGATGACCATAAATATCTGATATTTCATAAATAATTCTGGTTCCATGCGAGCCATGCGCGGATTCATCATCTCGCCTATTGCAGTGCAATAGGGGTCGCATTTCTGTCAGAGAAGCCTATATTAGAGGGCGAAATGACGGGTACGGCGCCGCCGGTTGCGGGTTACTGCCCCCCGAAATCCCCAAGCTAGATAGCGACAAGAAGATCAAGAGGTCCCCGACCATGCGTCCTTTGCGTCCGTTCAACTTCAACACTTCCGCCGAACTGTTTCCCGCTGCCATTCGCAAGAAGAAGCGGGCCGGCTTTGCGTATCGCCGTTTCGGCACCGCAGCGGAAGCTGTTCGTTTCGCGATGGAGGAGTTGCCGGCGGATTCGCTCAATGGTGCCTATCTCCAGGTCGAGGAAGCTCGTTTCGATCAGAACGGCATCCGCTCCCTTTATGAGAGCGAAGCCTTCCCGCTGGAACGCCGGCCGCGCAAGGCCGAACCGGCCTCCGAGAAGGACGCTGCCTGATCATCTAGATTCGCGGCTGCTTCTCCAGCCACCGGCGGAGCAGCCGCACATTTCTCACGTTGGCGCGGAACATGACGTCAAAGGCGTCGCCCGCCAGCGGCACCAGCCCCACCACACCATCGACAGCCACGTTGCCCAGCATCCGCGCCGTGATGTACCAGGGCGCGCCGAGCGCGCGCGCTTCGCGCACCAGCCATAGCGAAATCGCGGTCGTGATGATGTCGCCGACGATGGGGATCAGCCCGATCAGCCCATCGATGCCGTAGCGGATCTTGGTGCCGGGCAGGATGAAGGCGACGTCCAGCAGCTTTGCCAGCGCCTCCAGCCGCGCCAGTCGCTCTTCGCGGGTAAGCGGCGCGAAGGTCGCCGGGCCGAACTCGAAGTGAAATCCATCTGACCGCGGACGCAATGTTTCGGCCGGGATCTCGCGTCCTTCCTGGTCGATGACGGGCCCGCGCGCCTCCGCGCGCGAAAAGCTCGCGTGCGAGGTTCGTCCCGAGCGGGCTTTCCGGGGCGCAATGATGTCGTCATCCTGCATGAGCATCACATGGTAACGCCATGGCCAGACACAAGTTGCGTCATGCTGCCGCGCATTGAATCAGGACCATTGTGCGGCACTCCGCCAATGCGAGAAGTGAAGGCGACGAATGCAATCTAGCTATGCCCGTGAGGATAGGTGAATTGCTTTGCTTTCTCCTTCGCTCACCAGCCACGGCGGACACTCGTTCGCAAAAATGAAGGCGTGCGCTCTCGTTCTCACAGCGCGATTTCGCTTGAGCTGTGCAATCTCGTTGTCCCTCTTTTATGAAGAGGGCGCAGGGAAAGCCGGGCGCCGACTGCGCCCGCAGTCCCGTGTGCGAAAGTCCGGCAGCAAAAGAGCACACGGGTTGAACCACAGGTACAGCCGAGACATCCCGGCTTTCCCCGCGCAATGGTTTACGGCTTATACGAGCTCTCCCCGGTGAGCGGCGGTTTTTGTCACCGTTGCCCCGCCAGCACAGGCCGGCCGGGATAGACGCCACGGTCGCGGCGCCAGGACCACACGACTTCGCCGTCCGCTGCGAACGTTTCGCCCGGCGAGCAAAACCCGCCTGACGCCCGCAGCGTCCATCGCATCCCATGCCCAACGCATCGTGACGATCGCGAAACGTCCCTCATGCGGGCTCGGGACAGCACGGGTTAGAGCATCGATTTTAACTTCTGTATAGCAGAATATTTTTGATCGAAGGGCTTGACGCGATTCCGTGAAACAGAAGCTGATTTGCCCGTCGTGCCGGATTTGCCACAACAGCCGGCCATATGTGGGACTGCCTTCACCCGGCAACTGAGCTAAAGTGATGCAGCTGGCTGCTCGTCGTCCCACCTCAGGAGCCCGCATGGCTACGGCAATCTCGGTACTCGGCGGCGTCGGCCTCTTCCTGCTTGGCATGACCGTGATGACGGACGGCCTGAAGACGCTGGCCGGCTCCGCCCTGCGCGCGATGCTCGGCAAGGCGGCGGCGACGCCGCTCCAAGGTTCATTCTGGGGCGCCGTCGTCACGCTTCTGGTGCAATCCTCAAGTGCGACGACCATGACGACAATCGGTCTCGTCAGCGCGGGCTTGTTGACGTTTGAGCAGGGATTGGGGCTTGTCTTTGGCGCCAATGTCGGGACCACCGGGACGGGCTGGCTGGTCGCGCTTATCGGCGTGCGCGTCTCGCTCACCGCCGCAGCGCTGCCGATGATCTTCATCGGCGCATTGACCAAGCTCCTGGCCAGGGGCCGGGTGTCCGGAGCCGGCGCCGCGCTGGCCGGATTCGGGCTCGTGCTTTTTGGGCTGACGACCCTGCAGGACGGCATGAGCGGGCTGGCCGAACGGCTGCACCCGGAGGACCTGCCGGCCGTTGTAGCAGGTGCCGAAGGCCGGTGGTGGTCGAGCCTGCACGGTGTGCTGGTGCTTGTCGTGACCGGACTGGTAATGACCGCGCTGATGCAATCGTCAACGGCCGCTGTCGCCGTGACCCTGTCAGCTTACTATGCCGGCGCAATCGGGTTGGACCAGGCCTGCGCGCTGATCATCGGCCAGAACATCGGAACAGCAACGAGTTCGGCCCTCGCCGCGATAGGCGCAAGCACCACAGCCAAGAGGCTGGCCATTGCCTACGTTCTTTTCAAGCTCGTCGCCGCCGTTATCGCCCTGGTGCTGTTTCCCGTTACCATCCCCCTGCTGATGCGTGCCTCGAAGAGCGTCGATGGGGTCACGCTGCTGGCCGCATATCACACGGCGTATAACGTTGTCGGCGTGGTGGTCCTGCTGCCGCTGGTCCATCGCTTCACGCAACTGGTCGAGCGTATCCTGCCCGAGCGTGGTTCACCGCTGACGCGATGTTTGGATCCCCCGACGCTCGCCACTCCGATCGTGGCCGTAGAAGCGGTGCGTCGAACCGTCGCGCGCGTGCTGCTTACGGTATGCGGTTCGGTCGAGGCGGCACTGGCCGGCCGCGCCGCTCCGGTTCGTCTTGGGAAGGAGGCCGTGACGGTGCAGGATGCAGCCGAGGCGCTGCGGCATGCCCAAAAGTTCCTGTCGGACGTCACCGGACCGCCTGAGACCGACGACGAGCAGCAACGTCTTACCAGCGTACTGCACGCACTCGACCACGCCTCACGGCTGACGGAGGCCGCGAATGGCGGAGTCAATTTCGCCACCGTGGGGGACGGACCGGAGGACATCCGCGCCAGAGAGCTGTGCGAGGAAGCGATGCGAACCGCCGCCGCGATTGCCCGCGCCGTAGCTGCGCCGGTCCCGCCGCTCGTGGCAGCCTCACGCCGCGCCGACGCCATGGCCGGTCCTCGAGCGGTCCGGACCGACGAGGCCATCGCCGAGCTCGATCGTTGCAGAACCCAGCTTGGCGAAGTGCTGCGTACCCATCGCAGCGCGACGCTCGGCGCGGTTGCCAATGGAACGCTCACCGCCGACGCCGCACTGGTTCGCGTTGACGCAGTTCGAGGCCTCGAAGCAATGTCGCATCACGCCTGGCGGTCCGCTGTCCATCTGGTCGGTCGCGGCTAAGCGCAAAGTCCTACCACAAGCTGGCGCGCGCCCTCGCCGGCCATTCCCTGCCGTACTTCTCACCACCGACCGTGTTGTCGCTCATGCCGGCAAGAATTTCGCCGGGCGTCGGCAGGGTTTTGGGATCGACGCACTTGTCGGGATTCCAGAGATCGGAGCGCACGATGGCGCGGGCGCACTGGAAGTACAGTTCCTCGATTGCCATGACGATGACGCTGCGGGGCGCCTTGCCTTCCATGGCGAAGGAAGCCAGCAACTGCGGATCGACCGACAGATGCGCGCGGCCGTTGACGCGCAGCGTGGTGCCGGAGCCGGGAATCAGGAACAACAGCGCCACGCGCGGATCGCGCACGATGTTGCGGAGCGAATCGACCCGGTTATTGCCGCGGCGGTCCGGCATCATCAGCGTCTTGTCGTCGTGGATGCGGACGAAGCCGGCGAGGTCGCCGCGCGGCGAGCAATCCAGCCCCTCCGGACCGCAGGTGGCGAGCGCCGCAAAGGGCGACTTCTCGACCAGCACGCGGTAGGCCGGGGTGAGGCGGTCGGCAACTTTCACCGTGGAGGCTTCATTGGGAGAACCGTAGATCGCTTCCAGCTGTTCGATGGTCGAGATCACCGTCATCACCTTCCCCAATCCTTGCAATCGTCCCTACCCATCCCACTACTCGCCTCGGATGATGCGAAGCAGCTGGCGGGCGTTATATTCCGCGCTGGAAGCGTTGACGATGGTTACATCCGGTTCGGCGTCATCTACGGTTCGCGCCAGCCGCTGCGAGATGTTGCCGTCGCTGTCGCGTTTGCGCATGGCTAGCCGCTCGGCAAGCACCTCTGCCGGCGCCGTGATCGCGACTACCACGACATCGGCATAGGCGTGGCGCAATGCCCGGATGACGGTGCGCGAGACGTTGGCGACCACGGTGCGGCCGGCCCGGATATGGTCGTCGATGCTGCGGGGCAGGCCATAGGCGTGACCATGGGCTTCCCAGTGAACCGCAAACGCCCCGCGCGCCGTCGCCTCGCGGAAGGCATCCGCACTCATCTGCTCATTGTCTTCCGCGCTGGAAGCCTCGCGCGTCACCACGCGGCGCACGAACGCGATGTTGGCGTCGTCAGCGCTCGCCGTGCGAGCCAGGCTCAGCAAGGTGTCCTTGCCGGCGCCGCTCGGGCCGACCACCAGCACGAGCCGGCCCGGACCGATT
>JAEZEU010000382.1 GCA_023432885.1 Pseudomonadota bacterium
CTAGCTTACTAATCAGGGCGGATACAACCGCAAGAATGCCCAATACCGAAGAGTATATTGGTGTCGTGATCTCCGACGTGGCCCGGCTGCTGCGGACGGAGTTCGACCGCCGGGTGCGGCGCCTCGGCATCACCCGCGCGCAATGGCTGGTCTTGACCCGCTTGCACCGGCGTCCCGGCGCATCGCTGTCCGAGCTCGCCGAAATGATGGAAGTGGAGAAGGCCACGGCCGGCCGCATGATCGACCGGCTGGTCGCCAACGGCTGGGTGGAGCGCCGCACCGCACGCGACGACCGCCGCGTCAAGCGCGTCTATCTCACGGAGGATGCAGAGCGCGTGCACAAGCGCATCTGGCGCGTAGCCGAACAGACGGTAGAGGCCGCGCTCGCCGATCTCTCGGCGCGGGAAAGCAGGCAGCTGATGGACTTGCTGCAGCGCATCAAGGCGACGCTGGTGTCGGCGGACGGAGATGATGCTGTGGTGATCACCTCGACGTCGAGCGGCCGCAAGCGCGGATTGAATGGCGCAGGACGGCACCATGGCAGGGCGGCGCCATGAGCAAGAAGCTGCAGCGGCTGGCGCTGATCGGCGTGCCCGTGCTGGTCATCATGGGGGCGCTGATATTCTGGCTGCAGGGCGGCCGTCACATGTCGACGGAGAACGCCTTCGTCAAGGCGGATATTGCGCAGATCGCCAGTGAGATTCCCGGCCGCATCATGGAACTTCGCATTCACGACCACTCAGCCGTCGCGGCGGGCGATGTGTTGCTGCGTCTCGATCCCGCAACTTATCAGCTGGCGCTAGCGAAAGCGGAAGCCGAGGTCGATTCCGCGCGTGCCTCGGTGGAGCAGATGAAGGCGAATCTGCGCGAGATCCGGGCAGAAGCCAGGGAGGCGGAGAACAAGCTGGAATATCTGCGAACCCAGGCGAGGCGACAGCGCGAACTTTCGGGACGTGGCGTGGCCTCGGTCGCCAAGCTCGAGCAATCCAACAGCGAAGAGCAGGAAGGCGAGGATCGTCTCGCCGTCCTGCATCAGCGGATCGCGCGTGTGGAAGCAGCGCTCGGCGGCAAGCCCGACCGGCCGACCGACCAGTTTGCCGCCGTTCGCGAGAAGATGGCGCTGCGCGACCGCGCTGCGCTCGACCTGTCCTACACCGAGATCAAGGCACCCAAGTCGGGCGTCGTCGTCAACTTCCGCCTGCAGCTTGGCGAGCAGGTCAAGCCGCAGACGCCGTTGTTCGCGCTGGTGACCGACCGGCGGCCGTGGCTGGAAGCCAATTTCAAGGAGACCGAGCTCACCCACGTCAAGGTGGGACAAAAAGCGAAGGTCGTGCTCGACATGCATCCGGACGTTACCTGGGACGCCGTGGTGGAAAGCATCAGCCCGGCCACCGGCGCTGAGTTTGCGGTGCTGCCGGCGCAGAACGCCTCGGGCAACTGGGTGAAAGTGGTGCAGCGGCTGCCCGTCCGCTTGCGGCTGATCGAACAGCCGGGCGAGCCGCCGCTGCGCGCCGGCATGACCGCCTATGTCAGCATCGACACCAGGCGCACGCGGCAGCTCTCGACCCTGTTCGGCGGCGGCCCGGCGGTTGCGGCGAACCCGGCAGCGGAGGGGGAGAAGGGCCGGTGAAGCGCGACAGCATGTAGCCGCTCGCGCCGCCGGGGCAGGACGATGATCTGACTTCCGGTCGAGCGAAGACTCGCTGCCGCGCTGCACAATAGATGGTCTGTCGAGCCGAACTTTTGGGCGCAGACGACGCTCGGGCAGGGGCGACGTGATTCAGGTCTTTGCTTAAGGCATTGGCTATGTTCGACAAACTCGAATGAGCCGGTTGGCACGCGTCTTGAAATGAGATGTTCAGGCCGCCATTGCCGACGGCCGGCGCCCGCCGATGGGCCTCGCAAAATCACCGATAAATTGCCCGCCGACAACGACGCGTGCCGCGTCGTGGAGCTGAGCCGTCGGAAGTGAAAGGCAGACCATGCTCGAGAGACTGACGAAACAGAAGCTGGTGGTGATCGGCAACGGCATGGCCGGCATCCGCACCGTCGAGACGCTGCTGGAGCGCGCGCCCGATCTCTACGACATCACCGTGTTCGGCGCCGAGCCCTACGGCAACTACAACCGAATCCTTCTCTCGCCCGTGCTCGCCGGCGAGAAGACCGTCGACGACATTATGCTCAACCCCGAGCAGTGGTACGCCGACAACGGCATCACTTTGCGCAAGGGCGAGACGATCACCATGATCGACCGCCGCACCTGCGAAGTCGTCACATCGGATGGGTCGCGCGTGCCTTACGACCGCCTGCTCATCGCCACCGGCTCCAACCCGATCATCCTGCCGATCCCCGGCAATAATCTTAAGGGCGTGATCGGCTTCCGCGACATCCGGGACGTCGAACACATGGTCGAGGCCTCGACCACCCGCCGCAAAGCGGTGGTGATCGGCGGCGGACTCCTCGGTCTCGAAGCCGCCAACGGGTTGATGAAACGCGGCATGAGCGTCACCGTCGTGCATCTGCTGGACACACTCATGGAGCGCCAGCTCGATGCCGTGGCCGGCGGCCTGTTGCGAAAATCGCTGGAAGAGCGCGGCATGGTGTTCAAGATGCCGGCGCAGACCGAGGCGATCCTCGGCGAGGACCACGTCACTGGCGTGCGCTTCAAGGATGGCACGGAGCTTGCCGCCGACATCGTCGTGATGGCCGTCGGCATCCGCCCCAACATCGAGCTCGCCAGGAAGGCGGGCCTTTATTGCGAACGCGGCATCGTGGTCTCCGACACTATGCAGACTTTCGACGGGCGCATCTACGCGGTCGGCGAATGCGTACAGCACCGCCGCCGGACCTACGGCCTGGTCGCGCCGCTGTTCGACCAGGCGAAGGTCTGCGCCAACCATCTCGCGCTGAAGGGCTTTGCCACCTATGACGGCTCGGTCGTCTCCACCAAGCTGAAAGTGACCGGCATCGACCTCTTCTCGGCCGGCGACTTCGCGCCCGGGCCGGACAAGGAGGAGATCGTGCTGCAGGACGCCAACCGCGGCGTCTACAAGCGCATCATCCTGCGCGACAAGAAGATCGTGGGAGCCGTGCTCTACGGCGATACTATCGACGGTCCCTGGTATTTCCAGCATCTGCGCGACGGCACCGACGTATCGGCAATGCACGAACGGCTGGTGTTCGGCGCCGCCAATCTCGGCGACGGCGGCCACGCCGGCCAGAATTCGGTCGCCGCGATGAGCGACGCCACCGAAATCTGCGGCTGCAACGGCGTCTGCAAGGGCACGATCGTCAAGGCGATCACCGAGAAGAAGCTGTTCACGCTCGACGACGTCCGTGCCCACACCAAGGCGTCGTCTTCCTGCGGCTCGTGCACCGGGCTGGTGGAGCAGGTGCTCGCCTTCACGCTCGGCGGCGACTATTCGACGGCGCCGAAGGTCAAGCCGCTGTGCAAGTGCACCGATCACAGCCACGACGACGTCCGCCGCGTCATCGTCGAGCAGAACCTGAAGACCATCCCGGACGTCATGCGGTTCATGGACTGGAAGACCGACAATGGCTGCCACTCCTGCCGTCCGGCGCTGAACTACTATCTGCTCGCCACCTGGCCCGGCGAATACCGCGACGACGCGCAATCGCGTTACATCAACGAGCGGGTGCACGCCAACATCCAGAAGGACGGCACCTATTCGGTGGTGCCGAGGATGTGGGGCGGCGTCACGACGCCGAGCGAGCTGCGTGCCATTGCCGACGTCGCCGACAAGTTCAACATCCCGACGGTGAAGGTGACCGGCGGCCAGCGCATCGACCTGCTCGGCGTGAAGAAGGAGGATCTGCCGGCGGTGTGGGCCGATCTCAACGAGGCCGGCATGGTCTCGGGCCACGCCTACGCCAAGGGCCTGCGCACCGTGAAAACCTGTGTCGGTTCGGAATGGTGCCGGTTCGGTACCCAGGATTCGACGGGACTCGGCGTCAGAATCGAAAAATTCATGTGGGGCTCGTGGACGCCGGCCAAGGTGAAACTAGGCGTTTCGGGCTGCCCGCGAAATTGCGCGGAGGCCACCTGCAAGGACGTCGGCGTGATCTGCGTCGATTCCGGTTACGAGATACACTTCGCGGGCGCCGCCGGCCTCCACATCAAGGGCACCGAGTTCCTGACCAAGGTGGCGACCGAGGAGGAGACGCTCGAGGTCATCGCCGCGTTGACGCAGCTTTACCGCGAGCAGGGCTGGTATCTGGAGCGCATGTACAAATGGTGCGACCGGGTCGGTCTCGATGCGATCCGCAAGCTGGTGGTCGACGATATCGCCAACCGCAAGGCGCTGTTCAGCCGCTTCGCCTATTCGCAGCAGTTCTCGCAGAGCGATCCCTGGGCGGAGCGCGCCCAGCGCGGTGTCGATCGCAACGAATTCACCCCGCTGGCGGAGCTTGAACTCGCATGACCAGATGGATCGAAATCGGGGCGCTGAACGACATTCCCGTCCTCGGCTCGCGTGTGATCAAGACGGCCTCCGGCAACATCGCGGTGTTCCGGACCGGTCATGATGAGGTCTTCGCGCTGGATGACCGCTGCCCGCACAAGGGCGGTCCGCTGTCGCAAGGCATCGTGCACAACAGGCGCGTCACCTGTCCGCTGCATAATTTCGTCATCGAGCTCAAGACCGGCACGGCCGTCGCGCCCGACGAAGGCTGCACGCGCACGCATCCGGCCAAGGTGGAGAACGGCATGGTCTGGCTCGGCCTCAGGACCGCCGTGTCCGTTCCGGCCGAGTGAGGTGACCGGCCGTGCCCGTCAAGACAACCTGTCCGTATTGCGGCGTCGGATGCGGCATCGTC
>JAEZEU010000540.1 GCA_023432885.1 Pseudomonadota bacterium
GAACTGAATCGACCGGCGAGGAAAAACAGATCAATTCTATGCGAGCGCCCGTTCCGGGCGGCTGTTATGACGTTCTTATGACGTTCGCCGCGTTGCGGTGATCGGCGGCACTGCGCTAAACGACACGAGGCTGAGAAAGCCGACAAGTAGTGCAATCGGCAATCGGTATGCTGATGTCCGACCATTTCTCCGTCGATCGGGGTCGTCGCGCGCTATTGGGCGCTGCAGGATCGCTCATCCTGCAAAGGGCGTTGCGGCCTGCGCCCGCATCCGCTCAGACGACCGCGGGTCCCGAAATGAAGATCGGCATCATTGGCGCCGGCCATATCGGCGGCACGATCGGCAGCTTCTGGATCAAGGCAGGCCATCCGGTCTTCTTTTCATAGCGTCATCCGGAAGAATTGCAGGAACTGGTGGCCCGCCTTGGTCCGCTTGCACAGGCCGGCACCGTCGATCAGGCCATTGCATTTGGCGACGTCGTCTTCATTGCAGTGCCGTTCGGCGCGCTGCCGCAGATCGGCAAGGACTACGGCAAATCGCTCGCGGGGAAGATCGTGCTCGACGCCAACAATGCAGTGGCCAGCCGCGACGGCGCCATTGCCGACGAGGTAGAGCGCAACGGCATCGGAGTGACGTCACAAAAATATCTGCCCGGCGCGCGGCTGGTGCGCGCCTTCAACACGCTTTCCTACAAGCTCTTCGAGACCGAAGCGAACCGCCCTGCTCCCAGGCTCGCGGTACCGATTGCCGGCGATGATCCGGATGCGGTCCAGGTCGCCGCACAACTGGTGCGCGATGCCGGCTTTGATCCGGTCGTGGTCGGCAAACTGGCCGATGCGCGCCGCTTCCAGCGCGGCGCACCGGGATATGGCCAGAATGTCAGCGCGGCCGAACTCAGGCAGAAACTGTCGCTTTCACCATGATGGCTTCCGCGGCGGCTCTCGGGGGCTGGTTGCAGCGTACCGTGCCCGGCACGGCGCGCGAAAGGGCGACGGCGCTGTGGTCGTTCGCGTATTTCTTCACGCTGCTTGCGGGCTATTACGTGCTGCGTCCATTGCGCGATCAGATGGGCATTGCAGGCGGGACCAAAAACCTGCCCTGGCTGTTCACGGCTACATTCGTCAGCCTGCTCATCGCCCAACCCATCTACGGCGCGCTGGTGGCGCGATTGCCGCGGGCCAGGTTCATTCCGGTCGTCTACCACTTCTTCGTCGCCAACCTGATCCTGTTCTGGCTGTTGCTGTTTCTGGACATCGAAAAAGTGATCGTGGCCCGCGTGTTCTTCGTCTGGGTCAGCGTCTTCAACCTGTTCGCAGTCGCGGTGTTCTGGTCGTTCATGGCCGATCTGTTTACGTCGGAGCAAGGCAAGCGGCTGTTCGGGTTCATCGGCGCCGGAGGAACGGCCGGCGCGCTTCTTGGTCCTGTCATCACGATCTGGCTGTCCGGCCCTCTTGGTCCGGTCAATCTCCTGATCGCCGCCGCCGTCTTTCTCGAACTGGCCGTGCTCTGCGCGCATCGAATCGAGCGCGTGGCAAAGCCGCCGGCGCAAGCAGATGCCCAGCGGCAGCGCATCGGCGGCAGCGCGTTCGCTGGCCTGTCCGAACTGATACGCTCGCCCTATCTGCTGGGCGTAGCCGGCTGGGTCAGCTTGCTCTCCTTCGGCGCGACGATCGCCTATTTCGCGCAGGCCAATATCGTGTCCGCAACGATCCACGACGCGGCAGCGCAGACTCGCCTGTTTGCAGGGATCGATCTCGCAGTAGGCCTCCTGAGCCTTGCGACACAAGTCTTCGCGACCGCCGCGTTTCTCGGGCGGTTCGGCACCGGCATTTCGGCCGCAGCCTTGCCCGCCATCTATGTAGCTGGCTTCAGTGCGTTGGCGATGGCCCCGAGCCTGTCAGCCGTGGTGACACTCCAGGTCGCGCAGCGCTGGATGAATTTTGCAATCGCAAATCCTGCGCGGCAGGTCTTCTTCACCGTGGTCGGGCGAGAGGAAAAGTACAAGGCCAAGAACCTGATCGACGTGGTGGTCTATCGCGGCTCGGACGCGTTGTATGGCTGGGTCTATGAGAGCCTGCAGGCGTTGGGGCTCAAGCTCGGCGCCATCGCGTTATGCGCGCTGCCGGTCGCGGCGGGCTGGCTCGTTCTGTCGATCGCGCTGGGCCGAACGCAGGAGCGCCTGGCCATGGCGAAAGACAACTAAAAGGAGCGCCTTCATGGCCAACCGCATCAGGAGCCGAATGAGCGGCCCGATAACCCGTCGCGACTTTGCTGCCCTCGCCGGCGGATTGCTGTTGTCGACCGGAGCCGCTGCCCAAACCGAGGCACCGCTTCTCACCCGCCGGATTCCCGGCAGCGGCGAGCCAATTCCGGCCGTTGGCCTCGGAACCGCTTACGTGTTCGATCGGAATGACGAAGCGACGCGCAGCAAGGCCAAGGCGGTGATACAGGCCCTGATCGGCAGAGGCGGACGGCTCATCGACACCGCGTCAACCTACGGCGATGCGGAAAGCGTGCTGGGCGAGGTCATCGCGGCTGGCGGCCTGCGCGACAAGATCTTCATCGCCACCAAGCTCGAGTCGCCCGACGCGCGCGAGCTCAAGCGATCGCTGACCCGGCTGAAGGTCGCGAGCGTCGATCTGCTGCAGCTCCACAACGTCAGGAGCAAGCAACAATCCCTCGAACGCTTCAGGGAGTGGAAGAAACAAGGCGTGTGCCGCTATGTCGGCATCACTTCGACATTTCGCGGGGACTATCCCGCGGTCGAGGCCGTACTGAAACGGGAAAAGCCTGATTTCGTCCAGATCGACTATTCGATCGACAACCGCGGAGCCGAGAAGACCATCCTCCCACTGGCCGCAGAAGTCAAAGCAGGCGTGCTCACCGCGGTGCCCTTCGGCAACGGCAGATTGTTCAAGGTGGTGCACGGCAAGGAATTGCCGGACTGGGCGCGGGTGTTCGCAAACTCGTGGGGACAGTTTTTCCTGAAATACCTGCTCAGCGATTCCCGCGTGACCGCCGTGATCCCCGGCACCGGCGACGCCAGCCACATGACGGACAACGCCGGCGCGATGAGCGGCCCATTACCCGACCCCGATCAGCGCCGTCGAATGGTCGAGTTCGTCGCGGCGCTTTGATCGATGCCGATTTTCCGGCGAAGCAGGCTATGCGTTCAACAACGTAGGCTCGCTTCCGGGCAGACTGCGTAGTCGCACTGCACAACCCACAGACGCCGGGCCGTCAGTGGGCATTGAGCTTGCCGATTTCACACCCATATTGAGCGGCAAGGGAGTTCTTGCCGTGCGCGCTGTACCGGCGGCCCTCGTTGCGGCGATCGCAGTCGCCGCTCTGGTGATCCCTCCTTCTGCGGCCCGTGCCGCGGAGAACGGCAAGCTTGCACTGACCATCTCGATCGACGGCGCGATCGGACCGGCAACGGCCAGCTACGTCAAGGAAGCCCTGGCCAAGGCCGCCGAGCGGCGTGCCGAAGTCGTCATCCTCCGCATCAACACCCCCGGCGGGCTCGTCACGAGCATGCGCGAGATCATCGCCGACGTGCTGGCCTCGCCCATTCCGGTCATCGGCTATGTCGCGCCTTCCGGAGCCCATGCCGCCAGTGCCGGGACCTACATCCTCTACGCCACCCAGATCGCGGCCATGGCCCCGGGCACCAATCTCGGCGCCGCCACACCGGTGCAACTCGGCGGTCCACTGCCGGGCATGCCGAGCGGAACGCCTGACAAGAACGGCAAGGACACAAAGGATGCCAAGTCGAAGGACGCGATGGCTGAAAAGACCACGAACGACGCCGTCGCATTGATCCGCAGCCTTGCCGAACTGCACGGCCGCAATGCGGACTGGGCCGAGAAGGCCGTCCGCGAGGCCGCCAGCCTCTCGGCCAATGCCGCGCTGAAGGAGCACGTCATCGACATCATCGCGCGAGATCAGGCCGACCTGCTCAGGCAGATCGACGGCCGGACCGTGGAGGTTGCCGGCCAGAAGCGACAGCTCGCGACAAGGGACGATGTGATCGAAGCCATCGATCCCGGATGGGCCTCGCGATTCCTGGCCGTCATCACCGATCCCAACGTCGCACTGATCCTGCTCCTGATCGGCGTTTACGGCCTGATCTTCGAGTTCGTTTCCCCCGGCGCCGTCGCCGGGGTCGTCGGCACGATCAGCCTGCTGATCGGCCTTTATGCGCTGAATCTGCTGCCGATCAACTATGCCGGGCTCGCCTTGATGCTGACCGGCATCGCGCTCCTGACTTTCGAGGCCTTCAACCCCACTGTCGTCCTAGGTGCCGGCGGGCTGGTCGCCTTCGTGCTGGGAGCGGTGATGCTGTTCAGGTTCGAAGCGCCGGGCTACCGGCTGTCGTGGACGGTGCTCGGGCTCGCGACCGCCTTGCTCGCCGGCCTTATGCTCGTCGTTCTCAGGTCGGTCTGGCGGGC
Organism: Pseudomonadota bacterium; assembly: GCA_023432885.1. Taxonomy (GTDB): domain Bacteria; phylum Pseudomonadota; class Alphaproteobacteria; order Rhizobiales; family Xanthobacteraceae; genus Bradyrhizobium. Next base: position 4,452 of record JAEZEU010000540.1, read on the forward strand.
CCGCAAGCAGCCGGCACGGGTTGGCGCGATGGCGATGCGCGGCCTTGCCGCCGAAGTGCTCGACTGGTCCGGAAACGAGGGCCATGTGCTGGCGCATGGCGAGCGCTGGAGAGCGCGCAGCGCCGAGGTCTTCAAGCCGGG
>JAEZEU010000545.1 GCA_023432885.1 Pseudomonadota bacterium
GTACAGGCGAATTGCCGGACCGCTGCTGCAGTTCGTTGCGCAGGTCGAAAAGGAAAATCGCGGCCGCGAAGTCGCCGTGCTGATTCCGGAGATCGTGAAGGAACACTGGTGGCAATATCTGCTGCACGCCCATCGCGCTCGCCGCCTGCGAGCCGCATTGCTGCGGTACGGCGGATCGCACTTGGTCGTGATTAACGTTCCATGGTACCTGGAAGAGCCTCGCATCGAAGAGGGTCTCGAACAGGAGGAGATCTCGGCTTCGCTGGAGAAGACGTGATCGAGCACACTGGCCTGATCCGATCCCAGGAAACGAAGGTCAAGCTGCCCTGCTTCGGAAGCGCCTGTTTATGAGGCCGCGCCCTGGAAGCCACCAGCCTTCTGGTCCCTGCCGACAGCCTCGCCGGCCCGCGCCCGGTGCAGCTTTTTGACGAGTTGGCCGGGGCGATCCTCCCGTTTTTGGCGCTCGTAACATACGCACGGCCAGATAGTTGGGCTTTCTTTCCATCCGTCCCGTCGAATGACGGGCGAAAGCGCCGCGTCAGGCGGCACGCTGATCGGGTCGAGACGGGAGATCCGGGCAAAGCACGAGCTTGCCCTCGAGGCCGCCGGCTTCGAGGCGTCGGTGCGCGTCAGCAACTTCATCGAGCGAAAGCCGCTCGGCGACACGCGGCTGGATCGCGCCACCAGCCAGTAGATCGAAGAGACGCTTCAGGTCCTCCCTGAACCATGCTGGATGTTTCAACCGCATGGCGTTGATGGAGTAGAAGGACGCGCGCCTGCCACCAGGCAACCACCTCCAGAGATACAGGCGCGCAATCCACATCAACATGGTGATCATGCGTCGCTGACCCTGCACGCCCGCCGAATAGCCATAGGCACATAGCAGACCGCCGGGTTTAAGCGCCGCGAACGAGCGGCGATAGCCGTCCTCCCCGATGCCGTCGAAGACCACGTCGAACCCGCCTGGCAGGAGACGTGTAAAGTCCTCGCGCTGGTAATCGATCGGCCTTGCCCCGAGCTCGCGGATCAGTGCGGCGTGCCTCCCGTGCGCCCCGCCCCACACCTCGAGATCGGCCATGCCGCCGAGTATGAGCAGCGCCTGACCGACTGCACCGGCAGCGCCATGCACTAATATGCTCTGTCCTCGCTGCACCTGGGCAGCGCGGTGCAGGAGTTGGTACGCGGTCATCCAGCTCAGGATTAGCGTAGCCGCCTCTGCCGCGTCGAGGGCCTCCGGAACCGGGGTCAATTGGCTTGCCTGAAGCGTGCGATAGGCAGCATTCGATCCGAGGACTGTCATGTCGGCCACACGGTCGCCGAGCCGAAATCCGCTCACCCGATCGCCGAGCTGGTCGATTTCTCCAATGACATCGTAGCCCATTACAAGAGGTGGGCGACGGGAGGCAGTTTGCGGATAGAGACGGCGTCGGATCAGCGTGTCAGTGTACTCAATTCCCGAGGCTAGAACGCGCACCCGTACCTCACCCGGACCAGCCGTCGGGAGCGGAGCATCGACCACTTCCAGCTCCTCGGGACCACCGAAGCGCCGGAGTTGAACCACGCGGTTGTGCGGCTCGATCAAGTTACGATCCTTGGTATCGGAGCGCAGTAAAACAAATGATCGGCTGGAAATCCAGGTTGCGATTGATGCAGATCAATTCCGCCATGAGCTCCTGGCGGACACGCCTTCGCCCTACATCAGCGCCCTGCTGATGGCGTGTTTGCGTGCGCGCGCTAGAACCCGCCTGCGTTCTGGTCATCCCGGCCGACCGCCTCGCCGGCCCGCGCCCGGCGCAGGCTGTTGACGAGTTGACCGGGGCGGTCCTCCCGATTGGGTTTGGCGGTGGCAAGCCGCAGCACGGCCAGATAGTTCGGCTGTGTTTCCATCCGTCCCGCCAGATGACTGCGCGACAGGATGCGATGCACGCGCGGCAGGTTGTAACAGGGGATGTAGAACAGCAAATGATGCTCGAGATGGTAGTTCACGTAGTACGGCGCGATGAACAGCCGCTCGAGGAAATTGGCGTGCGTGGTACGCGTGTTGCGCAGGGGATCGCTGCTGTCGGGCACGACGGCATGTTCGGCGATGTTGCGGATGCGGGTGATCACCATGTGCCAGGTCAGCAGCGGCACCAGCCAGAGCAGCGGATAGGCCCACCACACGCCGGCCGCGGCAAGCCCCGCGAACAGCATCGCATTGACCAGGCATTGCGGACCGAGCTTTTGCCAGAAATGCGCCGCGCGCTGGGAGAACGGCCAATCGAAGGGGCCAAGCGCATTGAGCAACTGCGCCTTGCGCTGCTGGTAGCCGGTCTGGCCTGAAATATCGCGCCAGAATTTGCGGCGATAGCTCAGCCTGGTGATCGGGAACGGCGCCGACAGGACAAGATCGGGATCGTCCTCCTGCTGGGTGCGTGCGTGATGCTGCAAATGATAGCGGCGGTAGGCGCGCGTCTCGGCAAAGACGGGATAGGCGCAGAACCACTGGCTCAGGAACAGGTTGGTCTTTTCATCCGGCGACAGGCAGCCATGCGCACCGTCGTGCATGAGGATCGCAAGTCCCAGCTGGCGCGAGCCGATAATGCCGACGGCGAGCAGCCAGGTCAGCGGGTTCGGCCACCACGCCACCAGCGCTATTGCCGCGAGGATGAGAACCCAGGCATGCGCGATCAGCGCAACCCCCCTCCAGGTGCTGCGCTCGCGCACGGCAACCAGTTCGTCTTCGCTCAGGAAATCACGGGCGCGCATGCGAAGTGCTGTCATGATGAGTTCTCCCCTTCGGAGGTTTCCTCGGTCATGCCGCTGCCCACGAGGCGCAGCGTGCTGCCTGCAGCTTTGGTCGTCGCCTGGTCGCCGAGCACGCGCAGCATTTCCGCGGCGAGTTCCTGCCGCGAACGCCCCATCGCATATCCCTCGACCACCACACCGATTGCGAGCGCCCAGAACCGCCGCGACGACGCATCGGGATCGCGCAGGCTGCGCCAGCCATGCCGCTCGATTTGCCCTGCATAGGCCCGCATGCCCTCGGCATGCAGCCGCTCGATAGTGCGCTCGACCAGCGGCGCCAGATCCTGGCGGCGCCGCGTCAAGGTCAGCGCTTCCGCGAAGAAGGCTACCGAGTCGGTTGCGGTGACAGTCTCTACCAGTGCCCGGGTGTAGTCGCGCGGCGTCTGCGCACGCAACGCGGCCTGCTCGGCGGCGCGCGCGACATACAGCATGTCGCGGCAGGCGGCCTCGACGAACAGCGCCTCCTTGGTGCGGAAGTAATAAGTGATCTGGCTCGGGAAAGCGTTTGCGGCGGCAGCGATATCGGAGATCGAGGTCCCAACAAGGCCCTTCTCCTTGAAGAGGCGGCTCGCGCCATCGAGCAACAGCGAACGCATCCTGCGCCCGGCTGTGCGCGTGGCACGCGCCGCGTGCTTGGGATCGCCGGCAAAGGGCTCGGCAGCCGTCTCGGTCCGCTTCGGGGCCATCGTTTCCTACCTGCTATATTTGTATGCCATACAAACAAATATTACAAGGCAGATGTTGGAGCACCGGCGGGAAGTCAGGGCGTACTGTGCATGGGGTTGTTTTCCAAATATTGAGAAAGGAGCCGGCCGGGCATAGCGCTTCAAGCCCTTCCGAGGGCGCTTTCCCTTGCCAATGCGGCCAAAGTCTCTATAAGGCGCGCATCCGTGGATCCCGGCCGGGAGCTGAACGGACGGTCCCAGCAATCTCTCCGCTCAGGTGATTTTGGTGTGGCAGGACCAGTCGGTCCGTCGTCCCGTGTTCCCGCCTTCTGAGCTACCGAGTCCTTTCCGAAGGTCTCGAAGGGCTTGACGCCGGGAGCTGCGCCAACACCAGGAAAGGAAATCCATGCCTCTTTACGAGCATGTCTTTCTCGCACGTCAGGACGCGAGCACCCAGCAGGTGGAAGAACTGACGACCCAGATGACCGGCATTGTCGAACAGGCCGGCGGCAAGGTCACCAAGACCGAGAACTGGGGCGTGCGCTCCCTCACCTACCGCATGAACAAGAACCGCAAGGCGCACTTCGTGCTGCTCAACATCGACGCGCCGTCCTCGGCGATCGCCGAGATCGAGCGCCAGGAGCGCATCAGCGAGGACGTGATCCGCTATCTCAGCGTCCGCGTCGAGGAACACGAGGAAGGCCCGTCGGCGATGATGCGCAAGGCCGATCGCGACCGCGAGCGTGACGACCGCGGTGGCGGTTTCCGCGGCGACCGTGATGGCGGCTTCCGCGGCGACCGTGGTGACCGCGGCCCGCGCCGTCCCCGCGAAGATGCTGAAACGACGGAAGAGGAGTAAGGAGCAATGGCTGAAGCCGGTGCACGCCGTCCGTTTTTCCGCCGCCGCAAGACCTGTCCGTTCACGGGTCCCAACGCGCCGAAGATCGACTACAAGGATTCCAAGCTGCTGATGCGTTACGTCTCCGAGCGCGGCAAGATCGTGCCGAGCCGCATCACGGCCGTGTCCGCCAAGAAGCAGCGCGAGCTCGCGCGCGCCATCAAGCGCGCCCGCTTCCTCGGCCTCTTGCCGTACGTTATTCGCTAAGAACGCTTCCCCGCGACGTCCGCGCCGCGGGGTTTTCCTCATAAGGCTTCCGGGTCGTCCGGTCGCCGATGGTTGGGGCGAATGGCCTCTAACCGCTCGAGAAGGGAGCGGGACACCCGATGATCGCGATTGTTGCCATTGCTGTCGCTGCCGGCGCCGCCTCGGCGCTGATGTTCGCCTCGATCATGTCGGGCGCGCTGATCTCGCTCGTCCTGTTCATTCTCGCGCCGCTGCCCCTGATGGTGGCGGCCATCGGATGGGGTCCGCTCAGCGCGGCGATCGGCGGTGTCGCCGCCGCGACGGTCTTTGGACTGCTGTTCGGCATGCCATTTGCCATCGCCTATGCGATGACCGCGGCGCTGCCGGCGTGGTGGCTCGGCCACCTCGCTTTGCTGAGCCGGCAGATACCGAACGTCACATCCGGCGAGAACGCGGCGACAGCGCAGGCGACCACCACGGAATGGTATCCGCCTGGCCGCCTGCTGCTCTGGCTCGCCATCATCGCCGCCCTGCTCGCGTTCGTGACCCTGCTGACGATCGGCACCGATTCCGAGGCGATCGCGGCCGCCATGAAGCGGGGCTTTACCCGGATGGTCCGGCTGTTTGCGATGCGCGGCGTTGCGATCGACGAAGGGGCCGCCGATTCGATGGCCGCACTTGCTCCAGCCGGCGCGCCCATCGGCCCGATGATCTTACTGACGCTCAATCTGTGGCTTGCCGGCAAGATCGCCGTGACCTCGGGCCGGCTCAATCGCCCATGGCCCGATCTGAAGTCGACAGCGCTGCCGCCCATGACGCTGGTCGCGCTGTGCGTTGCACTTGCATTCTGCTTCACCGGCGGACTTCTCGCCGTGCTCGCCAAGGTCGTCGCCGGTGCGCTGCTCGCGGCCTACGCTCTCACCGGTCTCGCCGTGCTGCATACCCTCACTCTGGCCTTGCGCAACCGCACGATGTGGCTGGTCGCCAGCTACGCCGTCATGATCGTGCTGTTCTGGCCGCTGCTGGCGGTGGTCGTGCTCGGCGTTGCCGATGCCGTGTTCGGATTGCGCGAGCGCTTCATGCGCACGCGGCCGCCGCCTTTGCCCGCTGAATAGTGTCTCGCCCCTTCAATACCGAATCATCCAAAAGGAGAACGAAAATGGAAGTCATTCTGCTGGAACGCGTGGCCAAACTCGGTCAGATGGGAGAAGTCGTCAAAGTGCGCGACGGCTTTGCCCGCAATTTCCTCCTCAAGCGCGGCAAGGCGCTGCGCGCCACCGCCGAAAACCGCGCCAGGTATGACGGCATGAAGGCCGAGCTCGAGGCGAACAATCTCAAGGCCAAGTCGGAAGCGAGCAAGGCCGCCGAGAAGATCGAGGGCAAGGAGATCATCATCATCCGCCAGGCCGCCGAATCCGGCCAGCTGTTCGGCTCGGTCTCGGTGCGAGACATCGTCGATTCGCTGGGTGCCGACGGCATCAAGGTCTCCCGTCCGCAGGTCTGGCTGGACTCCCCGATCAAGGTGATCGGCCAGCAGAAGGTGACGATTGCCGTGCATCCCGAAGTCGAGGCGAGCATCGCAGTCATCGTTGCGCGAAGCGCCGACGAGGCCGAGCGTATCAAGCGCGGCGAGGACATCTCCACTCGCCGGGAAGATCAGGACGCAGCCGCCGAGGCGATTGCCGCAGCCGGCGAGTTCTTCGATCCGGATGCGGAGCAAGACGAGGAGCCCCAGCCGGCTGCGGCTCCCGCCGACAAGTAAGGCTCCCTTTCTGCTGCACCAAGTCCCGGCCGCCTCACGCGGCCGGGCTTTGGATTCGTGGATGGTCTTGGTGGCAAGCTTGTTCCCAAAGCCCATCAGCCAGCGTCGGCTCGCGATGGGCGTCAATCAGTGTAGCCGGCCGCGTGGTGCAGCCTCTCCTCACGCGGACGGCTTTTGCGTGGCCTCTTGCTCCTCGTCGGGCATTCCTGGACCAGCGGTGGAGAGATAACCGTCGCCCTCACAGGCGGGACATGCCACCTCACGGCGTTTGCCTGTCTTCAAGTCATCCCAGGCTAGGTGCCCGGGCCCCTCACAGACAGGACAGCCAATTACGACAATCATGTTGCCTCCCTCTACATTGCGCCAAGGCTCCCCGAAAGGTTCGCCAATGCATATTTGATTCGAGGGAAAACGGCCCTTGGGCTCACCCTCGCCTGCGCATCAGCAGCTACGACGCGCTCAAGCGGATCGCCGGAAGCGATTGGTGACTTGGCCTATTGGGAGATCGGGACAGCTGGCGGGCCCGCGGGAGGCACAGGCGGCAGCGCCGGTGCCGCGGCAACGGCTGGCGGCTTGGGCAGTTCCAGCACCGGCTTGGGCTGCTGCTCGCCAGCGGGCGCGGATGGCATATCAAGCGGCTGCACCGGGGGCGACGACGACGGAGCAGGACCGGGAGTCGGTGCCGCGGGTGCCGCGGCACTCGGTGCAGGCGCAGGCGTAACGGCGGGAACCGGGTCAGGCC
>JAEZEU010000569.1 GCA_023432885.1 Pseudomonadota bacterium
GCGCAGGCTCGAGCGCTTGCGTGCCGGCACCGTGGTCCGCGCACTTTCCTGCCGCAATGCCACATCAGCCATGATGCATCTTCCTCGCGGGTTGTTATCGATTTATGGGCGCCTCAGGAGCCGGAACGTCACCGGCACCCGTCAGCGCATCGCTGGACGGATTCCCGCAAACGGGCCGCATCGGCGGGGTTGCGGGAATCGCGTCGCAATCAGCTTCGCATGAAGCCTTCGCACTCGCCTTCGGCCCAGGCGAGCGTCTTTTCCATGGCTTCGCCCTGGTAGTAGCGCAGGCACATCTTGGTGAGCGTGGCCTGGGCATAGATCTGCTGCGCGATTTTCGGAGGAGCAGGCGAAGCCGCGATCGACAGCGTCTGGTGCTTGTAGGGGTTGGGGTAGTGATAGAGCGTGCCTTTTGGCGGGCTTTCCTCCTGCCAAACTTTCAGCGTGGTGAGCTTCTCATAGGCGGGCAGGTCGTAGCCGCCGCTAGCGGTCACCATCTTCTCGATGGCAGCGGGCTGCGACAGGTACACGATCAGGCTCTTGGCGGCCTCCTTGTTCTTGGAGAACGCCCAGATGCTCCAGAAGTAGGGCAGGAACGGTGCGAAGCGTCCCTTCGGGCCGGCGGGGAAGCCATGAGTCCAGCACTGTTCAGCGACCTGCGGCGCGTCCCGCTTGGCGACCGCCCAGGCGCTCGGCGGGTTCATGATCAGTGCGCCTTTGCCGGATACCAGCCACTTGTTGTTGGAGGCGTCATCCCATGCGGCCACGTCGGGCGGCAGGAAGGCGATCAGCTTCTTGTAGAATTCGAGCGCCTGACGCACTGCATCCGTCTTGACCGTGAGGTTGCCCTTGGCGTCGACGAGGTGCGCGCCGAACGACTGGAAGATGGCGCCGGCGGTGTCGACGTTGTCGGTGGTCTCACCGAGGCCGATGCCGAACGGAAATCCGCCCTTTTGGCAGGCTTCCGCCGCCTTCAGGAAGGTCTCCATGGTCCAGTTGTCCGCCTTGGGCGGCGAGCCCGCCGGATACATCTCCTGCACGTCGATGCCGGCGTATTTCTTCATCAGGTCGATGCGCGAGCAGGGGCCCTTGATCTGGCTGCCGACACAGGCGGGAACGCCGAGCCATTTCCCGCCAGCCTGGCCGAGGTATTTGACCGTATCGTTCACCTCGCCGTTGGTCTTGATGATCTCGCCCATGATGTCGTTGACGGGCTCAAGCAGTTCCGCATTGGCGTGCGGCCACCAGGTCGGCATTGCCAGGAAGTCGTGGCCGGATTTGGCCTGCGCTTCGGCGGCGATGGTCAGCAGGTTCTTGTTACCTTGGCTCGGGATGTAGTCGATCTGGACCTCGACCTTCTCCTTGGCCGCCCATTCGTTGACGAGTTCGGTGGACGCCTTGTTGGCGCCGGGAACCCAGTGGTCCCAAAAGCCCATCGAGAGCTTGCCGGCGGCGTAGGCCCCGCGGACATAGGGGGCGGTGATCATCGCGGCGGACGTGAGTGCAGTAGCAGCAACAAATTGTCGGCGGGAAAGCTTCTTTCGGGACATGTCGTTTCCTCTTTGCTGAGCTGATTTTTGCTTCTTTTTTCCCCGTCTTGGTCCCGGATGGGACATCCCATTCACGGCGGGACGGCGGAGTTTTTGTATTGAGATCAGAGCAGAATTGTTCGCATCTGTCGAGAAATCAGCATCGCCGGCTTCATTGAACTAATGTTGGTGTTGGGCTGATTGCACTGCTTTCGTGCCATCGGCTGAAGTTGCGGCGGGGCATATTGCGCCGCACAGGAAGGGCCAATGATCCGCAACCATGATCCGCAACCATCAGAGTCGCGCCGGGCCGCCAGGAAGATGGGGCAGAGTGTAACTCGTTCCCGTTACAAGTATTTCCCGAGGCGGGAGCGCGCCGCGCAATGGTGGACGAATTCGCAATTGGGGCGATAAGCTCAGGGCGCAGATTCCCACCGCATAGGCCAGTACAGGCAAGATCTCTGGATCGACCGAGGAGACCAAGTAATGAGCAGTCCTGAACCGATCGCGCGCGCACAATCGCGGTTGCGTTTCGTTGCCGGTACCGCCGCGCTGTTGAGCTTGGGTATGATGGCGCTGGGACTACCGGCCGCGCTGCAAGCGCAGGGGCTGGTGGAGGGCGTGCAAAAGGGCGCGCGCGAGGGCAACAAGGCGGCCGGCCCCATAGGCGGCGTGCTGGGCGGCGCTATTGGAGGCGTGGTCGGCGCAGTCGGCGGCGTGGTCGGCGCAGTCACAGGCGGCGGCAACAACAATCAGAAGGGGGCGCAGCCTGCGGCAAGGCAGGATGCAAAATCCAACAGCGCCAAATCCGATACTTCCAGACCTGACGCTGCCAAAACTGACGCTGCCAAGTCCGATGCCAAGCCGGCGAAGGCTGCCAAAGCTGGCAAGGGCGCCAAGCAGCCGCAGATGTTGACCCAGACCGCCGCGCCTCCGCTCACCGCCGAGCAGATCGTCGCGACCAGCGACGCCAATATCGAGCGGATCAAGAAGGAGCTGAACCTCACGCCGGAGCAGGAGAAGCACTGGAGCGGCTTCAACAGTGCGATGCACTATCTCGGCCACAATGGCGCCGAACGGCTGAAGCTGCGCATCGCACGCGCCCAGCGCGACCCGCCCGACGACATCATCGAGCAGATGCGCAACGAGGCGCAATTCCTCAACGACCGCGCGGTCGACCAGCGCAACGTGGCCGATGCCGCCGAGCCGTTGTTTGCGAGTCTCGACGACAAGCAGAAGCAGGTCTTTATCAATGAGATGGTGCGGCTCAGCCACGAGCGCGGGCTGGATTGATACCGCCGTCCGCGGAAAATGAGGCAGCGCCGCCACTGCGAATAGCCGGGCACGCATGCCCTGGGGTAGGTTGAGAGGCGCGGCACCCGGCTATCCTACCGCAGCGGCGCGGCCCCCGTAATCTGCGTCCAATCGTGATCAAACGCTGACGAACTCGCGCCTTACTGATGGCTTACTCGGGGCCTTCTGGAGAACTTGCATTTCCTCTTGCAAGTGTTGCACGCGCGCATCGCTGAACGCATTTGCCAGCGCTCGCCCCGCCAAATCGATGTCGAGGCCAAGGCGGGAAGAAGACATTTTTGCTCCTGCCTCGAGCAGCTCAGGGTTTGCGAAAGTTCAGCTTCGCCGAGTTGCGGCACGGCGGGCGGCGGATGTGCTTATCTCAGATAGCGCAGTCACAGCGGCTCAAGCCAAAATAGGGAGAACATGCTCTTTCTCCTCAATTTCACCAGCTGATGGCCTCGCTCCTTGAGCGGTTTCTTTAATCTTTGGCGCTATGTTCCGCCGATCGGACCAGAGCAGGCTTACCAAATGGAAGAGCGACGCCGGTTTCCGCGAACCGAGATCAACGAGCCCGCCTTCGTGTCATCGGGGGGATCGGTGATGCGTTGCACCGTGCTCAACATCTCGGCCGAAGGGTGCGCCATCGAGGTCAGGGAGCCCGCTTTCGTACCGCAACGCTTTCGCCTGGTGATGGCCAACGACGCTTCCATCGTGCGTGACTGTCAGATCGCCTGGATCCAGCAGAACCGCATCGGGCTAATTTTTGTCGCAGCACCCCAGGATGCCGGGCACCCATCCGCCGATCCCGCCCTGGCCTGACCGCGCAAAATCCGGCGCCGCACGGGCGCAAGCGCACGATCCTTACCGCTTGAGCATCGGCTTGATGATCGCCTCCATTTCCTCAAAGGACATGGCGCCCTTCACCCGCTGGCCGTTGATGAAGAAAGTCGGCGTAGAATCCACCTTCAGCGTGTTGAACGCGTATTGCTGGTCCGCTTTCAGCTTTTCAAGCAGGGACTGATCGGTCTCACAGGCGGCCACCTCGTCTTCGCTCATGCCGTTCAGCTTGCCGATCTGGATCAGCGTATCCTTGGTGCGGGCGAGCAGCGGATCGAGCTGCTGATACATGGTCGCAATAACGGCCAGGTACTTCTCGGCGTCGCCCTTGGCGATGCAGCGCGCCAGCATCGAGGCCCCCGCGGCCTTGATGTCGAGGGGGAATTCCCGGAACACGAACCGCACCTTGCCAGTATCGATGTAGCGCGTGCGCAGCATCGGAAACACGTTCTCGCCCCAGGCCGCGCAATGCGGGCAACTCATCGAGGCATATTCGGTGATGGTCACCGGCGCTTTCGCCGAGCCGATGACAATGTCCGGCAACGACATCGGTTTTGCGACCTGAGCGGCGAGCGAACTCTGCGCCCGCGCCGGGGGTGCGATGGCGGCGAGAGCGGCGAGGGTGAAGCAAAAGAGCGCGAGCGCGTGGCGGCTGATCAAGCGAAAGCTCCGTAGGAATTTGGCCATGCAGGAACGGATTTTAGGTGCTCGTGCCCGCAAAGGCCACGGCTCAATGGCGGCCGACTTAAGCACACGTTCTCATCCAACGGCATGTTTCGACCGGGGCGCATGTCCGCAAAATTTGCCAGATTGTGCGAACGGGCGGTTCTAACCGACCGCCGGTCGATGGCTCTGAGCCTGCTCGCGTTCAAGGCGTTGAGAGCCTCTCGGGGAGCGGGGGACAATTCGGCTGGCCAAGCCGTCGGCAGCCCGACAGTTTTCCGGAATCCGCCGCAAAATGGATTGGAACAAAGGCCGGCAATATCGAATTGCCTTAGCTACAGATTTTCAGCGGAACTGAACAAAGGGTTCGCGAGATCACGCCGGTGTCCGCCCGGGCCATTGCTGAGCGAGTAAATCGGAATTGGCTCCCGCGGCCGATCGTGCTGCTGGCCCTTCAGGCGCCTCGACCCACGTTCCGGAGATTGATCCGCCGCATTCACTGTGACACGCGCCGCCAGTCTTTGGAGGGACGCGATGAGAGACGACAAGAAGACGACGGTCGGCCGCCGCGACTTCCTTCGCGCCGCAGGTGCGGTCGGCGCTGGAGCCGCACTCGCAACTCCCATCATCAGCCCTGCGCGAGCGGACAGCGAGAGCGACGATGCCAAGCGCAAGGCGCGCTACCGGGAATCCGATGACGTCAAGGCGTTTTACCGGGTCAATCGCTATCCGCGCTGAGGGAGGCCGCCGTGCTGATCAAGAAAGCACACCGCACCCGTTCCGAGACCGGTTCCCG
>JAEZEU010000577.1 GCA_023432885.1 Pseudomonadota bacterium
TGTCGAGATCGCCGGCGACCAGCCGCTCGACGCACCAGTCGACGAAGACGCGGGCGATCATCGCCTCGGTCTTGCGCTCGGCGAGCTTGAAGGCGGTGTTCTGGAATTCGAGCAGCGGCTTGCCGAAAGCAGTGCGCTCCTTGGCGTAGTCGGCGGTGATCTTCACCGCACGTTCCATCGAGGCGACCGCGCCGACCGCAAGCGCCAGCCGTTCCTGCGGCAATTGCTGCATCAGCTGCACAAAGCCCTGCCCCTCCTCGCTGCCGAGCAGGTTCTCCGGCGGCACGGAAACATTGTCGAAGAACAGTTCCGAAGTGTCGGAGGCATGAAGGCCGATCTTGTCGAGGTTGCGCCCGCGGCGATAGCCCTCGGCGCCTGCGGTCTCCACCACGATCAGCGAAATGCCTTTGGCCCCTTGCCCGCCGGTGCGCGCCACGACGACGACGAGATCGGCAGCCTGGCCGTTGGTGATGAAGGTCTTCTGGCCATTGATGACGTAGGAATTGCCCTGCTTCTTGGCCGTGGTCTTCACACTCTGCAGATCGGAGCCGGTGCCGGGCTCTGTCATGGCGATGGCGCCGACCATCTCGCCCGAAGCCATCTTCGGCAACCAGCGCTTCTTCTGCTCCTCCGAGCCGTAATTAAGAATGTAATGCGCCACGATGGCGCTGTGCACGGAGACGCCGGTGGTGACCTCCGGCACGACGCTCTCGATATCCTCGAGCACCGCGGCGTCATAGGCGAAGGTCGCGCCCAGCCCGCCATATTCTTCCGGCACGCTCGGCAGGAGTGCGCCCATCTCGCCCAACCCTCGCCACGCGGAGCGATCGACCATCTTCTGGCTGCGCCATTTCTCGGCGTGCGGCGCGAGGTCCTTGGCGAGGAATTTGCGGAACTGGTCACGGAACGTGTCCAGCTCCTCGGTCATCCAGGAAGAACGATACTGCATTGAAATACCCCAAAATCAGATGATGAGACCGCCTCCGCAGACGATCACCTGACCACTGATGTAGTTCGATTCCGGGCTGCAGAACAGATAGACTGCATCCGCCGCCTCCTCCGGGGTGCCGCCGCGGCCGAGCGGGATCATCCGGCCCATGGCCTCCAGCATGTGCGGCTGCACGCCGACCTTGATGTCACGGCCCGCGACATCGATGGTCTTCTGCTGTGCCTCGATCGGCTGGGTCAGGCGGGTATTGATCAGGCCGAAGGCGACGCAATTGACGTTGACCTTGTAACGCCCCCACTCCTTGCACAGCGTGCGCGTCAGCCCCACCAGCGAGGCTTTTGCCGAGGAATAGCTCGCCTGCCCGGCATTACCGTAGAGCCCGGCGATGGAGGAAATGTTGACGACCTTGCGGAAGACTTCGCGCCCGGCCTCGGCTTCCTTCTTCGCCATGACCCGGATCGGCTCGGCGGCCGCGCGCAGCAGGCGAAAGGGCGCCACGAGGTGCACGTCCAGCATGGCCTGAAACTGCTCGTCGGTCATCTTCTGGATGGTGGCGTCCCAGGTATAACCGGCGTTGTTGACGATGATGTCGAGCCCCTCGAAGTTCGACAGCGCAGCTCCAACGAAGCGGTCGGCAAAGCCCGCTTCGCAGACGCTGCCATTCACCGCAACGGCCTCGCCGCCCGCGGCCTTGATCTCGGCGGCGACCGCGTCGCCAGGCGCGGCATCGAGGTCGTTGACCACGAGTTTCGCGCCTTCGCTTGCCAGCTTCAGCGCAATGGCGCGGCCGATGCCGCGGCCGGAGCCGGTGACGAGCGCGACTTTTCCCCTCAGTTTCGACATGGGACCCCTTTTTTCACAAAGCGATGATTGCTTCGCCAGCGAGCTTGATCTCGCCGGTCTCGTCCTTGGTCGTCAGCGCCAGCCGGGCCCGCTTCTCGCCATTGTGCTCCATCAGCTCGGCGACCGTGCCCTCGCAGGTCAGCTTCGCACCGAGCTGCGTGATGGCGGCAAACCGCGTCGAGAACGAGCGGATGCGCGAGGCCGGCACCGCATCGGTGAGCGCCTGGCCGAGATATGCCATGACCAGCATGCCGTGCGAGAACACATCGGGAAAACCGGCCTTCCTGGCAAAATCCAGATCAACATGGATCGGATTATGATCGCCCGATGCCCCGCAATAGAGCGCGAGACGGTGCCGGGTGATCGGTGGAAACTCCTTGTGGACGATGCGTTCGCCCAGTTTCGGTTCATTTGAGCTCATGACGGCCTCGGATTGCGCACCACGATCGTGCGCGAGGTATCCGCCACATGCACGCCGTCCTGGTTGGTGACTTTGGTCTCAACGACCACCAGCGTCATCGCGCCACCCTTCTTCTCGGTCACGCTGGTGACTTTCGGCCTAAAGGTCAGGACATCGCCAACCACGACCGGCGCGTGATAATCGAAGCGTTGCTCCCCGTGCAGCACGCGGGCAAGGTCGATGTTCAGAGCAGTCAGGAACTCAAACGGCTCGGTGGCGTCCATCATCTCGAGACAAAAGAGATAAGTCGGCGGCACCGGCAGCGCAGCGTAACCGCCCGCTCGCGCCGCGCTTTCGTCGCGGTAGATCGGATTGCTCTCACCGAGCGTATCGAGGAAGAAGCGCAGGCGTCCCGGCTCGACACGGGCAGTTACGGGCG
>JAEZEU010000584.1 GCA_023432885.1 Pseudomonadota bacterium
GCTGGCGTTCGAACTGGCCGGCGCGGGCGACAAGCGCCTTGATGCGATCTTCCTTCGCGGTCTTCTCGTTCGCGATGAGCACGCCGCATAAATCCATGACCTTGTCGTTGTCATTGGCTGCTGCAGCGGCGAGGCATGGCGCGGCGTCGAGCTGCGTATCCTTGTCAGGGTCGCTTCCTGCGGCAAGCGCAGCGTGCGCGAGTACCGACAGCACCAACGCCATCACAATCTTCCCGGCATCTTGGCACGACATCGGCATGAACCCATCGTAACACCATGGCCGCACTTCGACATCGACAGATTGCAGCGGAACCATGACGGCGGGCTACGTCGAGACCGCCTCGCGCAGTTCGTCGAACAGCCAGGCAAGACCGGCATCCATCAGCGCGACCTTGGCCGCTGCGGCCCTGATCGGGAATTTTCTCGGCTTCATCGGCACTTCGCGTGCCACCAGGCCAAAGCGCGCCGCATGCATCGCCACAAAGCGGCGCGGCATGGCGGCGATCAGGTCGGTTTCTGCAACCGTCGCGAGCCCCGCGCCGAAATCCGGCACCGTCAGCGCGACGTGGCGGGTCGCGCCGAGCCTGGCAAGCTCCTCGTCGAGGAAACCGCGGGGATCGGCGGTCATTGAGACCACGAGATGCCGCGCCTCGCAGAATCGCTGCAAGGTCGGCCTCGCGGCGAACGGATGACGTTTGCGCATCACCACGACGAAATCCTCCTCATAGAGCACGCGAGTGACAAAGCGCGGCGGCGCGCGCTCTATCGGCGCCACCGCGATGTCCATCGCGCCGCGCTCGAGCTCGGCCAAAGCCGGCAGCCACGCCCTTTCCACCGACTGGCCGCCGCTCGGCGGCAACAGCTGGCGCAGCCCGATATCGATGCCGGGAGCGTGGCGTTGCAGCCTCGCGAGCAGCGGCGCCAGAAAGACCGGGGACACGCCATCGGGCGCGCCGATGGTGAAGCGTCGCCTGGACCTTGCGGGATCGAACGGCCCGGCCGCCGCAATCACATTGCGTGCGCGCGCCAGCACATCCGCAATCGGCTCGGCCAGCGCGGCGGCGCGGGCGGTCGGCACCACGCCCTTCGGCGTGCGCAGGAACAGGGGATCGTTGAGCAGCCGCCGGAGGCGCGCCAGCCCATGGCTGACCGCCGAGGCCGTCAGGTTGAGCCGCACCGCGGCGCGGCCGACATGGCGCTCCTTGAAGATCACCTCGAACAGCGCCAGCAGGTTGAGGTCGATCCTGGCGAGATTAATTTCATTCAGCATATCGGTAAAATCATATCATTGGATTCAACCTGTTCCAATTGCCATTCTCCTCACGGCGCCCGCCCCCAACCATGCGGGTTGCAATGATCACAGGAGAGGCGATATGCAGCACCGGACACATCACATCTCGGCAGCGAGCCGCGAAGGCTTCGTTGAGCAGGAATTTCATGCCGGCTGGAATTTCGCGCATGGCCCCACCATGACCGCCTCGGTCAGTCCCTCGGACGTCATCGCATTCTGGAGCGAGGCCGGTCCCGACCTGTGGTTCGCCAAGGATGACGGCTTCGATCGCCGGTTTCGTGAGTTGTTTCTACAGGCGCACGAGAGCGCAGCCCGCGGCGAGTTCGACCAGTGGCAGCGGACGCCCGGCGGGGCGCTGGCCCTGATCCTGCTGCTCGACCAGTTTCCGCGCAATGTGTTTCGCGGCACGAGACGCATGTACGCAACCGACGCAGCAGCGCTCAGGGTCGCCGGGGCGGCCATTGCCGCCGGCCATGACACTCACTTCGATGCCGATCTGCGGCTCTTCTTCTACCTGCCGCTCGCACATTCAGAATCGCTGGTGGACCAGGAACGCTCCGTCGCGCTGTGCCGCGCGCTTGGCGGGGAAAGCCTGTCCCACGCCGAAGGCCACCGCGACATCATCGCACGCTTCGGCCGCTTCCCTCACCGCAATCCGATCCTCGGACGCGAGATGAGTGAAGAGGAACGGCACTTCCTCGATGAGGGCGGTTTCGGGGGATAGCGAAGCAACTCACAGATGTCGGCCGTCGGCAGGTTGCAAATGGCAATGAACCTTTTACACCTACGAGAGACTCAAATCCTGTGACAACACTGAGCCGAGAGACTTCAACTCCTGTGACAACGCTTATTGATGATCGTCGCGCAAGCGCCGTAGTGGCGTCGCCTGCGCGATACTTTTATTTCAACATGGCGCTGGCCTGCGCGGCCGTCGCTTTCCTTGGTTTTGCCCCGACCTTCTTCCTGCCGCTGGCGGCGGGAAAATTCTCGGCGCCGCCGTCGGTCCATGTCCATGGCATCGTGTTCTTCGCCTGGTCGCTGTACTTCGTGTACCAGGCGTGGCTCCCGGCCGCGGGGCAGACCGGGCGGCATCGCTCGGTGGGAATCATCGGCGTCTCGCTGGCAACCGCAATGACGATCTTCGGATTCCTCGCCGGCGTCAACTCGCTGCAACGATCCGCCGCGATGGGCCAGACCGATGCCGGCATCGCGTTCTCGATCGTGCCGTGGAGCGGCATCCTTTTCTTTGCCGTGGTCTTTGGCATCGGGATCGCCATGGTACGCCGACCGGAAGTTCACAAGCGCCTGATGCTGCTGGCCGGCATCTCGATCCTCGATGCAGCGGTCGCGCGCTGGTTCCTGACCTTCCTCGCACCTCCCGGACCGGCCGGCCCACCGCCGGTCGCGGTGACGATCCCGCCCGCCTTCGTCGCCTATCTCCTGCTGGTTGTCGCGATCGTGCACGACTGGCGCACGCGCGGACGGCCGCATGCCGTCTATGTGATCGGAGGTCTCGCGCTCATTGCTCTGAAGCTGTTGAACCTGCCGATCAGCGAAAGCCGCGCCTGGCACGCGTTTGCCGGCGGCATTCTTGCGCTGTCGCAATAGGCCGTCCCTGCAGGCCAAGCAGGGACGACGATCCCGCCGGGGGCGCGTGTTCCTGCATCGCTGCGGTCAGCGGCGAGGGGCGGGAAGTGGAAGGGTCACTGACACATATCCTTGCGTGGCACCGGCCCGTGACGTAGTGGCCGGTCTCACCGACACAACTCCTTGATGTGCCTGAGACCTTGATGCAGACATTATCTGCATCAACACTTGCCTAGTTGGAGCCAAAATCCGCGACTGGGACGGCAGGCATCGCCTGCAATGATGACATTTGAGCGCGGGGCTCGAGATGTCCGCAGCGAGAAGATTGCATCATACGCGCGACGTGTTGTTCGCGATGTGCATCGCGGCAGCACTTGCCTTCGGGCAAGTCGTGCCGGTGCTTGCACTCGAACAGGTGTCGCTGCAGCTGAAGTGGAAACATCAATTCCAGTTCGCCGGCTATTACGCAGCGCTCGAGAAGGGGTTTTATCGCGATCATGGCCTCGATGTCAGGATTCGCGAGGGCGGTCCCGGCATCGATTCGGGCCTCGAGGTGGCCAAAGGCGCTGCCGACTTCGGTGTGTGCACGACCAGTGTTCTCGTCAACAGCACCGAACGCACCAACAATGTCATCCTTGGGGTGATTTTTCAGCACTCCGCGGCCATCATCCTGGTGCCACACCGCGCCGGCATCCACGCGGTTTCCGAACTGAAGGGCCATGCCTTGATGGACGCCCCCGGCAGCGACGATATCGCGGCGATGCTGAAGCATGAGGGAGTCAGCTACGCGGACCTGCCCCGCATCGCCCACTCCGGCAATCCGCGTGATCTGCTCAGCGGCAAGGCGGATGCGATCGTCGCCTACAGCACCAATGAGCCGTACCTGTTCGAAGAGTACGGCACGCCCTATCTGGCGTTCTCGCCGCGAGCCTACGGGTTCGACTTCTACGGTGACAACCTCTGCACTTCCAGGCAGCAGATTGCCGCGCATCCCGAACGCGCCGCGGCATTCCGCGCTGCAAGCTTGAGGGGTTGGGCCTATGCCCTGGCCCACAAGGACGAGATCGTCGACCTGATAAGAAGCAAGTACTCCTCGCAAAAGAGCAGGAAGGCGCTGCTTTTCGAAGCGGCACAGACCGAGTTGCTGCTCGACCAGCATCTCACGCCGCTTGGTGATCAGAGTGCCGCGCGCTGGAAGGCCATCGCTCGCACTTATGTCGATCTCGGCATGCTCAGTGAGGCGAAGATTCCGAAAGGACTGATCTACACGTCCGACGACGGACCATGGCGATTGCAGATGCGAGACCCGCTGCTGTGGGCCTTTCTTGCTGTGGTCGCGGCTATTCTGCTGAGCCGGATCCTTTATCGCCGGATTGCGCGCACAGTCGGTGCGCTGCGATTGAGCGTGGCGATGTCGGGATCGTTCGTCCTTCTCAGCATTCCCGTGCTGATATTCATCCTCGCCTATAACTATTGGCAGAACTCCGCGACGATCAATGCGACGCTCAATGACGCCGTGGCCAAGACGAGGCGGGCCAGCGTCGACGACGCCCAACGCCTTATCAATCCGGTCGCGGCGACCCTCGACCTGCTTGCCTCCGTCGCCGCACAAGATCCCGACACCTTCAAGAGGGACGAGAGCCGCGAGTTGCTTTACAAGGCGCTCACGTCGGCGCCGCAGATCGATGCGGTATATGTCAGCCTCGAGGACGGCTATCATCGAGTCGTGACCCGGATCGACGATGACCGCCGCCGCTCCGACCCAAAAATTCCGGCGACGGCAAACTGGCATTCCGCCTACATCGACAGTTTCTCCGGCTCCGCGCGACGGGTCCGGCATCGTACGTTCTACGATAAGTGGCCTCACGTCGTGGGGAATTATGACGTCGGGACCATCGAGGACATCCGGGTCCTCGCGGGCTACCAGGCGGCGAAGGAAGCCCGCGCACTGATCGTCGAGGGACCTCGCCCCAATCCGGACACCGGCTTTCCGGTCATCATCCTGAGAGTTCCGATCGTCAGGGACGATGAGTTCGTCGGCTGCGCCTCCGCAAATATCACGCTCGAAGTGCTGTCGCGCTTCCTAACCAGCCACCGCGCCAGCCCCAACAGCACCACGCTGATCGCCAATCCGACCGAGGGAACGATCATCGCCTATCCTGATCCGAAGAAAGGCGTGAAATTGGAGAACGACCGGCTGGAAATGGCCAGGCTGGATACGATTGACGACGGCAATGTGCGGGAGGCACATCGGCTACGTCGCGATAGGAACCGCGACAACTTCCTGTTCGGCTCGCCGCAGAGCGGTGAAGTGATCAGCGCCTCATTTG
Organism: Pseudomonadota bacterium; assembly: GCA_023432885.1. Classification (GTDB taxonomy): domain Bacteria; phylum Pseudomonadota; class Alphaproteobacteria; order Rhizobiales; family Xanthobacteraceae; genus Bradyrhizobium. Next base: position 5,209 of record JAEZEU010000584.1, read on the forward strand.
CCCGCTTTCCGGGCAGTTTCGGCAAACCCTGGGAGGTCATCACGCTGACGCCAACCGAAGATTTCGTTGGCACTCTGGAACGAACGAACAAGCAGATGATTGCCCTGATCGCCGGCCTTACCGGCATCGAGCTGTTGCTGATCCATTTCTTCTCGCGCAGATTGTCACGGCCGCTCGAATACGTGTCACGGGATCTGCGGTCGGTCGAAGACCTGACGTTCTCTTACGGGACCCCGTCGCGATCCAGCATCAAGGAGATCAAGGAACTGCAGACGGCGGTCAAGCTGTTCGAGACTTCGCTGCGCTCTTTCTCTTCCTTCGTGCCGCTGGATATCGTCAGGAAGCTGATCAAGACGGGAACCCCGCTGACGCTTGGGGTCGAACAGCGTTTCATGACGGTGCTCTTCACGGACCTGCAGGATTTTTCCACTCTGGCGGAACGAGAGGCACCGAATGATCTGCTCGCGCAGCTGTCGGTCTATTTCGAAGCCGTTTCGAACGCGATTGCGGATGAATCCGGCACAGTCGACAAGTTCATAGGCGACGGCATCATGGCGTTCTGGGGCGCCCCGCTCCATCGCGATGACCACGTGATGCGTGGCTGCTGCGGCGCGCTGCGGGCAACGAGGCGGATGCAACAGCTCAATGCAGACTGGAGCAGGCAGGGGCGGCCGCAATTGCATGTTCGGATCGGGCTGCATTGCGCGGAGGTGCTCATCGGCAATATCGGCTCAAGCGAGCGGCTCAGCTACACGGTAATGGGAGACGGGGTGAACGTTGCGGCGCGGCTGGAGAGCATCAACAAGAACTTCGGAACCGCCATTTGCGTCAGCGACAGCGTGGTGGAGTCCGTCGGGCCGGACATCGTGGCGAGGCCGATAAGAAAGGTTCAGGTCAAGGGTCGCAAGCGGGAGTTCATGATCTATGAGCTGCTCGGCATCAGGACCAGCGACGATCCCGAGCTAAAGGCTTCGGACGATGCGGTCACACTGTGCAATATGACGAGCGAAGCCTCGTCATATTTCGAGCGAGGTCAATTCGCCCAGGCAGCCCGCCGCTATGAGGATATCCTCCGTGCTTTCCCTGACGATCCAGTTGCAAAGTCGCAGCTCGCGACTTGCCTGGCAAAGGCGCCGGCTTAGCTGCAACACCTGGACGTAGCGCGCCGTGGTAAGCACCGACTCCGCAGCTAACTCTTCACCGTGATGCCGCCATCGACGACGAGCTCGATGCCGGTGACGTATTTCGATTCATCGGAGGCCAGAAACAGCGCCGCATTGGCAACGTCCCACGCGTCGCCCATGTGTCCCA
>JAEZEU010000399.1 GCA_023432885.1 Pseudomonadota bacterium
GATCGTGATTGATCAGGCGCTCGAACGAGAACGTCTCGTCCCATTGCTGCTGGGTGAGCAGTTTCCGCTCGACCACCACGATCTGATGCAGCGACTTTCCCTGCGTGTAGCCCTCGCGCGCGATCTCGGCGCATTGCTTGTAGCCGAGCAGCGGCTTGAGCACGGTGACGATGCCGAGAGAATTGAGCACCATGTTGCGCGTGTGCTCGTCATTGGCGGTGATCCCCACGACGCAGTTCTCGCGCAGGCTGTTGACCGCGCGCTCCATGGTGCGGATCGAGAAGAACAGTGCAAAGGAGATCACCGGCTCCATCACGTTGAGCTGAAGCTGGCCGGCTGAAGCAGCCAGCGTGACCGTGGTGTCGAGCCCGATCACCAGAAAGCTCGTCTGGTTGACGACTTCGGGAATCACGGGGTTGACCTTGCCGGGCATGATGGAAGAACCCGGCTGCAATTGCGGCAGGTTGATCTCGTTTAAGCCGGTGCGCGGGCCCGAGGCAAGCAGGCGGATGTCATTGCAGATTTTTGTCAACTTGCTCGCCGTGCGTTTCAGCACGCCGGACAATTGCACATAGGCTCCCGTGTCCGAAGTCGCTTCGACGAGGTCACTGGCCAGGATGAAGTCGACGCCTGTCAGTGCGCTGAGATGGCGGACCGCGAGTTTGGGATAGCCAGGGGCCGCGGTCACCGAGGTGCCGATCGCGGTTGCGCCGAGATTGATCTCGCGCAACAGCGAACGCGCCTCGCTGATGCGGTCGACCTCCTCGCCGATGGTGGTGCCCCAGCCGCGGAATTCGGCACCCAGCGACATCGGCACGGCATCCTGCAGATGGGTGCGGCCCATCTTCAGCACGCGGTCGAACTCCCTGCCCTTGGCGAAGAAAGCTTCCTGCAACTGGCGTAGCGCCGTCATGTAGCTCTCGAGTCGCAAGATCAGCGCGAGGCGGAACGCGGTCGGATAGGTGTCGTTGGTCGACTGGCCGTAATTGACGTGATCGTTCGGGCTGACCTGCTGGTAATCGCCCTTGCGAAAGCCGAGCGCTTCCAGTGCGAGGTTGGCGATGACCTCGTTGGCGTTCATGTTGGTCGAGGTGCCGGCGCCGCCCTGGATGAAGTCGGTGACGAACTGATCCATCATGTCACCGGCGATCACGCGGTCGCATGCGGCGATGATGGCATCGGCGATCTTGCCATCGAGCACGCCGAGATCACGGTTGGCCATCGCGGCGGCCTTCTTCACGTAGCCGAGCGCCTTCACGAAGAAGGGCTCCTGGCTCATCGGAATGCCGGTGATATGAAAGTTCTCTTTGCCGCGGATGGTCTGCACGCCGTAATAAACGTCGTCACCGATCTCTCGCTGTCCAAGGAAATCCTGCTCGATCCGGCTCATGGGGCGCTCCTTGCCTGTTGCTCGGGGTCCAGCGCGATGTCGGCCGTCGCCTACTGGCACAGCGCCTTGATCACGTAATTTTCGGTCTTGCAGTCGCCGGGCTCGCGCTTGCGGCCGGGGATGTAGGCCTTGGCCGAGCATTTCTCGGCGGCGTCGACGTCGAGGCTCTTGCCTTCCTTGTAGCCCTTGCTCTGGCAGAGCAGGTCGGCCCCTGCCTTGCAGTCGGGCGCGCCGTTGGCTGCGACGACGCAGGCCGAGCGCCCGGTCACCATGGTCGATGGCTTTGCCATATTGGTCAGGCTCTGGCCGGCGCCCTTGATGTCATCGAGCGTCTCGGACGGGCTCTTGATCTTGGGCAGCTTGTCCCAGAGTTTGCCGAGTTCGTTGATCAATCCCGGATTCTCCTCGCGCTGCGGCGGTGGAGGAGACTCAGCCTCTTGCTGCGTCGCTGGCGGATTGGCCACCGGCTGCTGGGCCGGCGGCTGCGCGCCGAGCGAAGGCGGTGCGCCTTGCGGCCATGCCGGGGCTGCCGCGATAAAGAGCAGCAACAGCGCCGCTGCGGCGCAGCTTACCGGGCGATGAACCGTCAGATCGTGCATTCGACCGCCAGAACTGCGGGCCCGCATGGACCCTAGGAATCGAGCGCTAGACCAATCGATAGGCGATGTAAAATCCGGCGACAAGCACGATGGCGCCGATCACAACCCAGGTGGTCAGCCGCTTCTCGAGCTCGGTGCGGATGAAGTCGCCGTAACGGTTGAGCAGCACGGCCAGCACGAAGAACCGGCCGCCGCGCGCGATGATCGAGCACAGGATGAACAGCCAGATATCGTAGCCGGCAAACCCCGACGTGATGGTGACGAGCTTGTAGGGGATCGGCGTCAGGCCCTTGAGCAGGATGATGATGGCGCCCCACTCCGCATAGGATTGGCGGAAGGTCTCGACCTTGTCGGTGAGATTGTAGATATGCATCAGCCACATCCCGAGCGAGTCGTAGAGCAGCGCGCCGATCGCGTAGCCCGCCACGCCGCCGGCGACGGAGGCGACGGTGCAGACACCGGCGAAGAACCACGCCCGCTTCGGCCGCGCCAGCGACATCGGCAGCAGCATCACATCGGGCGGGATCGGAAAGAACGAGCTCTCCGCAAACGACACCGCCGCCATGATCCAGATCGCATAGGGCTTGTCGGCGGCGGCGATGCACCAGTCGTAAATTCGCTTCAGCATGGCCGCGATGAACCATCATGGCGCCGATTTGTCCATGCCGGGAATTGCCGAAAACGACGGGATTTAGTGCCTCTTGCGGTAAGCGCGGCCTTCCATCGCGACAATTCGTCGCCGCGCGGCAGGCGCTTCCGCAGCCTTGGGCAGTTTGACCGCGGATTTCGGCAGCTTCTCGGCGATCCCGAGCAGGCCCTCGCGGCGCTCCATTTCACGCCAGACATCCTCAGGACGCACGCCGGCCGCAGCCCAAAGAACGGTCAGATTGTAGAGCAGGTCGGCGCTCTCACGGACGACGGCTTCGCCATCGCCGTTCACGGCATCGATGGCGACCTCGATGGCCTCCTCGGCGAGCTTCTTGGCCATCTTGGAGGGACCGCGCTGAAAAAGCCGGGCCGTGCGCGACGTCGCAGGATCGAGATCCTTGGCCGCGAGCACTGCCTGATAGAGCCTGCCGAGCGAATCACTCATGGCTCCAACTTAGTGGAAAGCGCTGGCAGACGCGTTAACATACGGCTTCCAAAGCGAAATTTTCCGCCGGCCGGGCCGGCCGGCGGACTGCTTTTATCACTCGTGGTTACCAGCCGGCGAGCGGATGACCCCTGTAGTAAGGCACGCCGGAGCGATAGCCCCCGTAATAATAGGGGCCGCCGCCATAGTAGTAGGTCGGGGCCGGGTAGTAGGCCGGGCCGCCGTAGTAACCGTAGGAATCATAATAGTAGTCACGGCGGGCGTTGGCGGCAGCGATCGCGAGCCCTGTCCCGACGACACCGGCAAATAGCGCGGCAGCAGCGGGGCCGCCCCCGCGATAGTAGCGGCGGCGGGCGCTGAAATCGGTGGCGCCGCTGGTGCCGGTGGCCGCCGTGAGGCCTTTCTCCTTCGTAGCCGGTGCAGCCACCGCCAGCGACGGCGGGACCGCGGTCAGCACGGTCGCCGCGACGCCGGCGATCATCGCTGCGCGGCCCAAATGAGAAGCAAAACCCTTATCCGCGAACATGTTTCACGTCCTCCGTGGCAGCCGGCCTGAACAGCAGGCCTTTGAGTTGCTAACCACAGGGCCGATATTGGGTTCCCGAAACCGAATGCAAGCTGAACGACCCGTGACGAAATCGTGGCGCTCATCGTCCGTTCAGATTAAGGGGAGGAGAATAACCGCGTTGCGGCGTTGTCATGATTCCTGCATGGACTCCGCGACACACTCGCCGTTGCAGGCCGTCCCGTGGTTTAGTCTCTATGCGTGCAAACCGGACCAATACACTCCGCTTCATCCTGGCCTTGATGACGGCCGTGTGGGGTGCAGTGTGTCCGAGCGCACGTGCGGCTGATCCGGTCGCCATCCAGTTCACGCTCGATCGGCCGATCGATGCAGTCGCAGCCCCCTTTGTCATGGCCCAGGCAAACGGGCTGTTCGCCGCTGAAGAACTCAACGTCACCATGGGCGCCGCCAATGGCGCACATGAAGCCATCGCGCGGGTCAGCTCCGGTGCAAGCGACCTGGCACTGGTCGACATCAACGCCCTGATCCGTCAACGCGACAAGGAAAAGGCCGACGGCCCGCGCGCCAAGGCAGTATTCGTGCTGTTCAACCAGGCAGGCTATTCCATCATCGCGCGCAAGAGCCGCGGCATCCAGACGCTCGCTGATCTTTCCGGCAAGGCGCTCGGCGTGGTCGAGGGCGACCCTGCCGCGAAATTCTGGCCGGCGGTCGCCAAGCTCAACGGCATCAAGCCTTCCACCGTCAAGCAGAGCGTCATCAGCCCCGCCGTGCGCGAGCCGATGCTCTCGGCAGGACAGGTCGATGCCGTCACCGGCTCTTCCTTCCTGTCCGCGATCAACCTGAAAGACCACGGCGTGCCGGCCGACGACCTCGTGCTCCTGAAATTCTCCGACTATGGCAGCGAGGCCTACGGCTATGCGATCATCGTCAATCCCGCGTTCGCCGCGGCGAAGGCGGAGGCGGTGAAGCGGTTCGTCCGCGCCACGATCGGCGGCCTGCAGCTCGCGATCAAGCAGCCAGCCGGCACCATCGAGCAAGTGGTGAGCCGGATGGACGGCGGCTCGCGCGATCTGGAAATGGAGCGTCTTCGCGTCATCCTGCGCGACAACATCCTCACCGCCGAAGTCCGCCGCAATGGCCTCGGCGGCATCGATACGGCGCGGTTCGAGAAATCGATCGACCAGATCGCCGATGATTTCAAGTTCCAGAAACGGCCGACTGCAACGGACGTCTTTGACGACAGCTTTCTGCCGCCGCTCAACGGCCGGCTGATCAATTGATCTCCTCCCTGATGGTGAGGAGGCACAAGCGCCGTCTTCGAACCATCAGGCTCCGATCCCGTTCGTGGCCATCCTTCAATGTCAGCGAGGCTGGCACCTATGCGGTCCGTGCAAATTGGGTAGTCGTGCTGGTTCATCCCTGCTTAGAATGGGAAACTTTTTCCGACTCGCGGGTCCGCGCCACATGTCCATGCTCCGCCTTTACACCCGCGTGCTCGAATTGCTCGGCAAAGAGGCGCGGCTGGGCTGGATTCTCGCCATCGCCAATCTGCTGCTGGCCGGGGCGCAGTTCGCCGAACCGGTGCTATTCGGCAAGATCGTCGACGTGATGTCGGGGCGGCCCGTAACGGGCATCTTCGCCACGGACTCGCCCTGGCCGCTGCTCGCAGCCTGGGCGGCGTTCGGCCTGTTCACCATTGCCTGCGGCGCGGCGGTGGCGCTGCATGCCGACCGCCTGGCGCATCGCCAGCGGCAGGTGGTGCTGACCGAATATTTCGAGCACATCCTGCAGCTGCCGTTGACCTTCCACACCGGGACCCATTCCGGGACGCTGATGAAGACAATGTTGAGCGGCACCGACGCGCTGTGGCGGCTGTGGCTCGGCTTCTTCCGCGAGCATTTCGCCGCGATCATGTCGGTGGTGGTCCTGCTGCCCCTCTCGCTCTACATCAACTGGCGGCTGGCAATCCTCCTGTTCGTGCTCTGCGTCATCTTCACCATCCTGACCACGCTGGTGGTTCGCAAGACCTACGGCATGCAGATGGAGGTCGAAGAGCAATACAGCGACCTCTCCGCGCGTGCCTCCGATGCGCTGGGCAATGTGGCGCTGGTGCAGAGCTTCGTACGGATCGATTCCGAGGTGCAGGGGCTGCGCTTCGTCGCGGACAAGCTGCTGGCGGCGCAAATGCCCGTGCTCTCCTGGTGGGCGCTGGTCACCGTGATCACCCGCGCCTCCACCACCATCACTGTTCTGGCGATCTTCACCGTCGGCATCGCGCTGCATCAAGAGGGTCTCACGAGCGTGGGCGAGATCGTGATGTTCGTCTCGTTTGCGACGATGCTGATCCAGAAGCTCGAGCAGGTGGTGAGCTTCATCAATAACGTGTTCATGGAGGCCCCGCGCCTGCAGCAGTTCTTCGACGTGCTGGACGCCGTGCCCGCGGTGCGCGATCGTCCCGGCGCGGCCGATATGGGCAGGCTTTCCGGTCTTGTCGAGTTCAACGACGTTTCGTTCTCCTATGACGGCAAGCGACCGGCGATCGAAGACCTCTCCTTCACCGCGCTGCCCGGCCAGACCATCGCGCTGGTCGGCCCGACCGGCGCGGGCAAGTCGACTGCGATTGCGCTTCTGCATCGCGCCTTCGACCCGCAATCGGGCATCATCAAGATCGACGGCATGGATATTCGCGCGCTGACGCTCGCCGCGCTGCGGCGAAACATCGGCGTGGTGTTCCAGGAAGCCCTGCTCTTCAACCGCTCGATCGCTGAGAACCTGCGCGTCGGCAAGCCCGATGCAACCGATGAAGAACTGCGGCAAGCGGCGGCGCGCGCACAGGCGCTGGAGTTTATCGAGCGCGGCGACAAGAAGTTCGAGACCCATGCCGGCGAGCGCGGCCGCATGCTGTCCGGCGGCGAGCGCCAGCGCCTGTCGATCGCGCGCGCGCTGCTGAAGGATCCGCCGATCCTGATCCTGGACGAGGCGACAAGCGCGCTCGACGCGGTGACCGAGGCCAAGGTCAACGCCGCTCTCGACGAAGTGATGAAGGGACGCACCACCTTCGTGATCGCGCATCGCCTCTCCACCATCCGCAACGCGACGAAGATCCTCGTGTTCGACAACGGGCGCGTGATCGAAAGCGGAACGTTCGACGAACTCGTGGCCAAGGGCGGCCGCTTTGCGGAACTCGCACGGGCCCAATTCATGGTGCAGGAGCAGGCACGGGCCGCGGTTCAGACCTCCAAAGAAAGCCCGAGGGAAGACGCAAAGCAAAACCCGAAGGCCGGCGGCACGATAATTCCCGGCTAGTGCTGCCGAAATTCAGCCCACTTCGTTTGCGAATTTGCCGGCGCAAGCCTCTGTTCTCGAACGGCGAGCCGGTATAGGTTGCGATTGGCGGCAGAGCCACGGCGCCGGACACGCTTGCAGCCCGAAAAAGGCGGATAAGCCCCCCAAGAAGTAAGGCGTTGTTCTCAAAAGACCGGAATCGGATTGTGCAATTCATTCGCTCGCTGCTCGGCAACTCGCCGCTGAAAGTCATTGCCGTCGTGGCGCTCGCCGCGATGATTCCGAGCGTTGCTCGAAGCGAGGCTTGGCTGGTGGTCGAGGCCGACACCGGCCGGGTGCTGCAGGCCGACAATGCCACGATGCCGTGGTACCCGGCTTCCGTCACCAAGATCATGACGGCCTATGTGACGCTGAAGGCCGTCAAGGAAGGCCGGCTGTCGCTCGAACAGACGCTGACGGTGTCACCAGTGGCAGCCTCCCAGTCGCCGTCGAAAATGGGTTTCAAGCCGGGCACCCAGGTCACTGTCGAAAACGCGCTCGCCATGATGATGGTGAAGTCGGCCAACGACATGGCCGTGGTTCTCGCCGAAGGGGTCGGCGGTTCGGTCGACGGCTTCTCCGCGATGATGAACCAGACTGCACAACAGCTCGGCATGACGCAGACGAGATACGTCAATCCGAACGGCCTGCCGGCGGACGGCCAACTCACTTCCGCGCGCGACCTTGCGATTCTTGCCCGCGCCGTGATCCGCGATTTGCCTGAGTACGAATATTTCATGCACATCCCGGCCATTCGCTTCGGCCGCAGGACCACGAAGAACTTCAACAAGCTGATCGGTCACTATCCCGGCGCCGACGGATTCAAGACCGGCTTCATTTGCGCCTCCGGCTACAACCTCGTGGCCTCGGCCACGCGCAACGGCAAGCGGCTGATCGCCGTCGTGCTCGGCTCTTCCTCGGGCACGGCGCGCGCGGTGCGCGCGGCGCAATTGCTGGAGCGAGGCTTCGGCAACAGTGGCCTGTCGTGGCTTCGGCCCTCGCTCGGAATGGTAGACAGCCTTGCGCCGGTCGACGCGACGCCGCCTAACCTGCGCGAGGAGATGTGCGGCGGAAAACGCAAGCGGCCGGCGACCGACGAGGATGCTGAATCCACGCTGGCCGCCAATGGCGGCGCCTCCGGCGAGACCGGCCTGACCTTCTTCACCGCCGGCCTGCAGGCACCGATGCCGAAGGCATCCGAACTGCTGTTGCAGGACGTCCCCGTCGGCGAGCCAATGGTGGTCTACACCGGGCCGAAGAAGACCGGCGCGGCTCTGATCGCGGCAGTTGCGACGGATTCGGACAAGCAGACGAGCAAGCGTACCAAGCGCCCGCGCGCCGCGGCGAAGAAGCCGGATGGAGCCACCGAGCCGAAGGCCGCCGAGACCAGGACTGCGGCCAAGCCGGAGCAGAAGCCAGCGGCGGCGAAGCCCAAGACACAGCATGTTGCAGCGAAGCCGGACGCTGCTGCCGCGGCAAAGCCCACCGACAAGCCCGCTGCGTCGGCCAAGCCTGCCGCCAAGCCAGCCGCGACGGCCAAGCCATCGGCGACGGCCAAGCCCGCCGTGTCAGCCAAACCGGCGGCAAGCGCAAAGCCGGCCGCGACAGCAAAGCCCAAGCCGGAGGCCAAGCCGGCCGGCTGATCTCGCACGCCGCCCGCGAATCGAGCACCCTTCCGGAATTAACCTCGTTTGCGCGTGGACCGGCCAATGCGTCGATAACGCGCAGCCGCTTGCCATTGGCTGCCGCATTGCCAATACTGACGGAAACAAGGCGGCCCGCGCCATGCAACCGGCAGCGGGCAGACAAGTGCGAGAATTTCGAGGGGAGAGACCCATGGAGCGTATCTGGCTCAAGCAATATCCGCCCGGCGTGCCGTCCGATATCGACGTCACCCAGTACTCGTCGCTGGTTGAATTGCTCGAGGAAAGCTTTGCGAAGTTCGCCGACCGCAGGGCGTTCATCTGCATGGACAAGTCGATCAGCTATCGCGAGCTCGACGAGATGTCGCGCGCGCTCGCCGCCTTCCTGCAGAGCAAGGGCCTGCCCAAGGGGGCGCGTGTCGCGCTGATGATGCCCAACGTGCTGCAATACCCGGTCGCGACCGCCGCCGTGCTGCGCGCGGGCTACACCGTGGTCAACGTCAACCCGCTCTACACCCCGCGCGAGCTCGAGCACCAGCTGAAGGATTCCGGCGCCGAGGCCATCATCGTGCTGGAGAACTTTGCCAGCACCGTGCAGCAGGTGCTCGGCAAGACTTCCGTCAAGCACGTCATCATCGGCAGCATGGGCGACCTGCTCGGGTTCAAGGGGGTGATCGTCAACCTTGTCGTGCGCAAGGTGAAGAAGATGGTGCCGGCCTATTCGATCCCGCGCGCCATCGCCTTCAACGATGCGCTCGCGGCCGGCCGCAGCATGAAGCTCGACAAACCCAAGCTCACCCCCGAGGACGTCGCATTTCTGCAATATACCGGCGGCACCACCGGCGTTTCCAAGGGCGCGACCCTGCTCCATCGCAACATCGTCGCCAACGTGCTGCAGAACGATGCCTGGCTGCAGCCCGCGCTGAAGAAGCCGCCGATCGTCGACAACATGATCATCGTCTGCGCGCTGCCGCTCTATCACATCTTCGCGCTGACCGCGTGTTACCTGCTGGGCGTGCGCGCCGGCGGCACCAATCTGCTGATCCCGAACCCGCGCGACATGGCCGGGTTCGTCAAGGAGCTGGCGAAGTACCAAGTCAGCTTTTTCCCGGCCGTCAACACGCTGTACAACGGCCTGTTGAACACGCCCGGCTTCGACAAGCTCGATTTCTCGAAGCTGAAGGTCTCCAACGGCGGCGGCATGGCGACGCAGAAAGCGGTCGCCGAGAAATGGCTGGCGACCACCGGCTGCACCTTGTCGGAAGGCTATGGGCTGTCCGAGACCTCGCCGACGCTGACATGCAACCCGGCCAACATCGAGCAGTTCTCGGGTACGATCGGCCTGCCCGTGCCTTCAACCTACATTTCGATCCGCGACGACGACGGCAAGGAAGTGCCGCTCGGCCAGCCCGGCGAAATCTGCGCCAAGGGCCCGCAGGTGATGGCCGGCTACTGGAACCGGCCGGACGAGACGGCAAAGGTGATGACGGCGGACGGCTTTTTCCGCACCGGCGACATCGGCGTGATGGACGAGCGCGGTTACACCAAGATCGTGGACCGCAAGAAGGACATGATCCTGGTCTCGGGCTTCAACGTCTATCCGAACGAGATCGAGGACGTCATCGCCATGCATCCGGGCGTGCTGGAATGCGCCGTGATCGGCGTGCCGGATTCCAAGTCCGGCGAGGCGGTGAAGGCATTCGTCGTCCGCAAGGATCCAAGCCTCACCGCCGAGGACGTCATCAAGCATTGCGCCACGCAGCTTACGGGTTACAAGGTGCCGAAGCAGGTGGAGTTCAGGACCGCACTGCCCAAGACCAATGTCGGCAAGATTCTGCGCCGCGAGCTGCGCGACGAGAAGAAGGCGGCCGCGGCTTAACGCGGGCGAGTTCTCTCCATCATTCCGGGATCGTGCGCCAGCACCAGACCACCGATGCGCAATTGTGCATCGGCGAGTCTCGAGATTTTCCGGGCTCGCCTCTTAGAGGCGCGCCGGAATGACGGCTTCGATGGCCACCACCCCTGGTGAAGTGGTTTCCCCCTGGAACAAAAATGCTCTAAGAAACACACCGCTCATTCAGGAGGAAATCACGATGGCGATCCAAGTTGGCGACAAGCTGCCGGAAGCGAAATTTCGCGTGATGACGGCGGAAGGCCCCCAGGTCAAAACCACCGACGACATTTTCAAGGGCAAGAAGGTGGCGCTCTTCGCCGTGCCCGGCGCCTATACAGGCACCTGTCACAAGATGCATCTGCCGAGCATCTTCCTCAACGCCTATGCCATGAAGGGCAAGGGCGTCGACACCATCGCCATCGTCTCTGTCAACGACGCCTTCGTGATGAACGTCTGGAAGCGCGATACCGACCAGCGCGACGAGGCCGTCTTCCTCGCCGACGGCAATGCCGATTTCACCAAGGCGATCGGCATGGAGCTGGATGCCTCCGCCAACGGGCTCGGCATTCGTTCCAAGCGCTATTCGATGCTGGTCGAGGACGGCACGGTGAAGAAACTCAATCTCGAGCCAGCGCCCGGCAAGGTCGAGGTTTCCGGCGGCGACACGCTGCTGGGGCAGCTGTAAGGTTTTCCTGTCATTCCGGGATGGTGCGTAAGGACCAGACCCGGAATCTCGAGACTCCGGGTTCGATGCTTATTGCCCCGGAATAACTCGATGGTCCGGTAAGATGGGCAGAGCGAAGCGAAATCCATCGCCAGGAAGATGGCGGGTTCGCTTACCGCTCTACCCGCCCTACGATTTCAACCTCGCCATCGCCACGCCCTCGCGCGCCAGCCGATCGGCACGCTCGTTTTCGGCGTGGCCGGCGTGGCCCTTGATCCAGTGCCAGCGTACCTCGTGCGGCTTCAGTGCGGCATCGAGGCGTTGCCACAGCTCGGCATTCTTCACCGGCTTCTTGTCCGCGGTGCGCCAGCCGTTCTTCTTCCAGCCATGGATCCAGCCCGTGATGCCCTGGCGGACATACTGGCTGTCGGTGGTGAGGTCGACAACGCAGGATTTCTTCAGCGCTTCCAGCGCCGAGATCGCCGCCATCAGCTCAATGCGGTTGTTGGTGGTATGGGCCTCGCCGCCCTTCAATTCCTTCTCGACCTCGCCGAAGCGCAGAACCGCGCCCCAGCCGCCGGGGCCGGGATTTCCGGAACAGGCGCCGTCGGTGAAGATCGTGACATGCGGCTTTTCGCTCACGCCGCGCATCCGGCAGGCGTGACGCCGTAGTCGTTCAGGCCGGCGACACCCTGCTGGAAGCGCAGCTTGCGCACATATTCCAGAGGGTCTTTCGGCTTCACCAGCGCGCCCTGGGGCACATCGAGGAAATCGACGAGCCGCGTCAGCAGGAAACGCAGCGCGGCGCCGCGCGCGAGCAGTGGCAGCGCGTTCTGCTCAACCGCCGACAGCGGACGCGTGCGGCCATAGGCATTTAGCAGCGCGCGCGCCTTGGTGACATTGAAGGAATGGTCGGGCTCGAAGCACCAGGCATTGAGGCAGATCGCTACGTCATAGGCGAGGATGTCGTTGCAGGAGAACGGGAAGTCGATCAGGCCGGACAGCTTGTCGCCGAGGAAGAACACGTTGTCAGGAAACAGGTCGGCGTGGATGACGCCGACCGGCAGATCGTTCGGCCAGCGCGCCTCGAGATATTCGAGTTCGCGCGCGATGAAGCCGGACAAGCCCGCCTGCACATTGTCGGCGCGACCGGCGGCGCGCTCGAACAACGAACGCCAGCCGGAGACCGACAACGGATTGGCACGGAACAGCGGGAAGTCGCGGCCGGCCAGATGCATCCTGGCCAGCGCCTCGCCCACCCCGGCGCAATGCGCCGCGTTGGGCCGGCGCGGCCACATGCCTTCGAGGAAATTGATGATCGCCGCGGGGCGCCCGGCCAGCGTCGAATAGACCGCGCCGCTCCTGTTCTT
>JAEZEU010000062.1 GCA_023432885.1 Pseudomonadota bacterium
TCAGCACATCCGCGCCGGAAATCTTCCCGGTCTCGACCTCGTTCTTGAAGAACGCGGTTATCTTGGCGAGCTTCTCCGGATTGAATTTCGCACCGGGCGGAATGTCGAATGTGCCCTCGCTTGAAAAAGTGCCCTGGGCGGCAACGGGTGCCACGGCGAGCACCGTCAACAGCGCGCCAACAGCGGGCGCACGTACGCAATTCCAGAAATGCATCAACCCCTCCTGCATCAGTTCGGGGAGTGTAGCGGAGGGGTGGGTCAGGGCAAGGGTTCCCAAAGGCGGCAAGCGCCTCCTGGTGGAGCCTCGCGCCGTCTCAGGCGAAACAGCAGAAGGTGACATGTGACCATAGTGCCTATTTCAGCGCGTTTACGTTAGTGGCGACCGTTCCAGCCGCGCCGTCGGCGGGAAGGCGGTGGTCGCCGGTCGAGATGGCGCGACCTTGGCGAGCAGTGCCAGTAGCACGCCAACAGCGGGCACACGCATGAAATTCCTGAAATGCATCGTCCTCCTCCTGCCTCAGCACGAGGAGCGAAGCGGCGGGTCAGTCAGGACAAGGCGTCCCAAAAGCGGCAAGCGCCTCTTGGTGGAGCGTCGCGCTGTCTCGGGAGAAGCAGCAGAAGATGACCTGTTTGACCATGGGTGCCGATTGGAGCGCTCTTACGGTTGTGGCGACCGCAATCTTAGCCGCACGGTCAGCGGGAAAGCTATAGATGCCGGTCGAGATGGCGGGAAAGGCAATCGAGACGAGACTGTTCACCCGGCAAAGCTCGATGGCGCGGCGATAGCAGGAGGCGAGCAGATCGTCCTCGCCGCGACGGCCGCCACTCCATACCGGTCCGACGGCATGGATAACGTGACGGGCCTTCAGCCGGTAGCCGTTCGTGATCTTGGCGTCGCCGGTCGCACATCCGTCGAGAGCGCGGCATTCCGTGAGCAAATCAGGCCCGGCCGCGCGATGGATCGCACCGTCCACGCCTCCTCCGCCAAGGAGGGACGTGTTAGCGGCGTTGACGATGGCGTCAACGCCCAGCGTCGTGATGTCGGCAACGATAACTTCCAGCCGCGCCCTGCCGATCTGGCGCGCAGCCAAGGCGTTGGCCTCAGGCCGCGGCGTTGACCGGGATGCCCTTGTCGGCGAAGAGTTGCTGCAACTCGCCGGCCTGGAACATCTCGCGGTCGATATCGCAGCCGCCGACGAACTCGCCCTTGACATAGAGCTGCGGAATGGTGGGCCAGTTCGAATAGGTCTTGATGCCGTTGCGCAGCTCAGCCGACTCCAGGACATTGAGGCCCTTGTAGCCGACGCCGATGTGGTCGAGGATCTGCACCACCTGGCCCGAGAAGCCGCACTGGGGAAATTGCGGCGTGCCCTTCATGAACAGCACGACGTCGTTCGACTTCACCTCGTTGTCGATAAATTGCTCGATGCTCATATTCATTTCCTTCTGGGCAGGGCCGGTCCGGCCGATAGCCCGGTGACTTCCCTATATGTAATCACAAACCCTTGTTTGTCCAAAATAAAATGGCGGGATGCCGGCATGCGGCGCGGTCCAGGCAACTACTGCCAGAGGCTGCCATGAGTTGACAGCGGCAATATCATGGGCCGGAAAGGCTTTTTTCCTGAAACGAACGCCCTATCTAGGACGGACTGTGCCTGAGGAACCTGTCCGCCAGAGTAACGTTCTCTCCCTGATTGGAGACCATCGTGACGAAAACAGCCTCCGCCGCGGCCCCCCTTATCGCCCCTGCTCCGTCACTGTTTGCCGATCCCGGGACCCTCTCCCAAAGGCTGGTTGACGCCTACCTCGCGGTTCGCAACGAGACCGACCGGCGCGCTGCGCCCCTCTCGCCCGAAGACCAGTTGATCCAGTCCATGCCGGACGCAAGCCCGGCAAAATGGCACCGCGCCCATACCACCTGGTTCTTCGAGCAATTCCTGCTCGGTGAGCATTGTGCGGGCTATGCGCCGTTCCATCCCGACTACGCCTATCTCTTCAATTCCTATTACGTCAGCGCCGGCCCGCGGCATGCCCGGCACCAGCGTGGACACCTGACCCGTCCTACCGCCGACGAAGTCACCACCTATCGCCGGCACGTCGATGCGGCGGTGGTGGATTTCTTTCAATCATCGGACGAGGCCACACTGAAGAAGCTCGCACCTCTGGTGGAGGTTGGCCTCAATCATGAGCAGCAGCATCAGGAATTGATGTATACCGACATCCTGCATGCATTCGCGCAGAACCCGATCCCGCCGGCCTACGATGCGGCGTGGACTTTTCCGCCTTCGACCCGCAGCGGCGAGGAATGGGCCGCGCTCAACGAGGGCATCCACACCGTCGGCCATGCCGACGACAGCTTCCACTTCGACAACGAGAAGCCGGCGCATCGCGCCCTGGTCGGCCCCGTCAAGCTGGCGCGCAATCTCGTCACCAATGCCGACTGGCTCGCCTTCATGGCCGACGGCGGCTACCGCACCGCGACGCTCTGGCTGATGGACGGTTTTGCCGCCGTCACGAACGAGGGCTGGGAAGCGCCCGGGCATTGGCGAAAGATCGACGGCGAGTGGAAAATCATGACGCTGGGCGGCCTGCAGCCGGTGGATCCGGCCGCACCGGTCTGCCACGTCAGCTATTACGAGGCGGACGCGTTCGCGCGCTGGGCCGGAGCGCACCTGCCGACGGAGATGGAATGGGAGGTCGCGGCGCGTGCCGGCCTGCTCAATGACGCCTTCGGCTTCGTCTGGCAATGGACCCGCAGCGCCTACTCGCCCTACCCGGGCTATCGTGCCATCGAGGGCGCGCTCGGGGAATACAACGGCAAATTCATGGTCAATCAGCTGGTGCTGCGCGGCTCATCGCTTGCAACTCCTGAAGGCCACAGCCGTATCACCTATCGCAACTTCTTCTATCCGCACCATCGCTGGCAATTCACCGGACTGCGCCTCGCCGACTACGCCTGATTTTCATTATCGATCACGCGCGGGAAAAGCGCGTTCCGGAGAGTATCATGAACGTACATGCCCCCGCGTTGTCCGATACGCACCGTCTTGACGAGGCAACTTCCGCATTCGCCGGCGACGTGATCGGCGATCTCTCCAGGTTTCCCAAGAAGCTTTCGCCGAAGTACTTCTATGATGCGAAGGGCTCGGAACTGTTCGAGCAGATCACGGTGCTGCCGGAATATTATCCGACCCGCACGGAACTCGCGATCCTGCGCGAGCGCGGCGACGAGATCGCAAGGCTGATCCCGCAGGGCGCCGCGCTGGTCGAATTCGGTGCCGGCGCCACGACCAAGGTGCGGCTCCTGCTGGAACGCTCAAGCTTTGCGGCCTACGTTCCGGTCGATATATCCGGCGACTTCCTGAAGGCCCAGGCCGAGGGTCTCCGCCGCGATTTTCCGGAACTCGGGGTTTATCCAGTCGTGGCCGACTTCACCGCGCCGTTTGCGCTGCCGGACGCGGTGGCCGCCATGCCGAAGGTCGGCTTCTTCCCGGGATCGACGCTCGGAAATTTCGAACCGCAGGAGGCGCGGGCTTTCCTTTGGTCTGCGCGGAAAATCCTCGGGCGCGGCTCACAGATGATCATTGGCGTCGATCTGGAGAAGGACGAGCGTACGCTCTACAATGCCTATAATGACGCGGCCGGCATCACCGCACGCTTCAATCTCAATTTGCTGGAACGCATCAATCGCGAGCTCGGCGGCAATTTCGATCTTTCCGGCTTCATGCACCGCTCGATCTACAACAGCGACCGCCACCGCATCGAAATGCACCTGATCAGCCGCAAGGCGCAAAGCGTGCGCCTGCTCGGCCATCATTTCTCCTTCCGCCCCGGCGAGAGCATTCACACCGAGAACAGCTATAAATACAGCTTCGAGCGCTTCGCGGCGCTGGCGCAGGCCTCCGGCTGGCAGGTGAAGGAGAGCTGGACTGACAAGGGCCGCATGTTCTCGGTCCATGCGCTGGTCGCGTCCGGCGACTAGGTTGAAAGACCACGCCGCCCCGCGTTAGCTTCTCCCATCTGCAGGGGGAAGCCATGAACATCGCCATTGTCTGCACCGCGCTGCTCGGATTTCTGCTATTCGGGCTCGGCCTCAATGTCTCGCTGCAACGTCGGCAGAACCGGCGCAGCATCGGCCATGAGCTAAGTCCGGTCGACCCGCTGCATCGCGCCGTGCGGGCACATGCCAACACCGCCGAATATGCGCCGTTCTTCGCGGTGCTGTTCCTGTGGTACGCGACGCGGCCGGCGCCGGTCTGGATCGTGGCCACCATCGTCCTTGCCACGGTGGCGCGCTTTGCGCTTGCCGGCGCGCTGCTGTTCGGACCATCGCTCAACCGGCCGAACCCAGCACGGCTGTTCGGCGCACTCTTCACCTACATCTGCGGGCTTGCACTCGCAGCGGGCCTGTTCGTGACCTGAGGCGGGCTCAGCTCTTACCCCGGCGTCTTCGCGGCGCGAAATTTGTCGCGCGCCAACCTCGGCCGGCGCGACGGCACGATGCGCGGCGCGGGCACCCAGACGTCGGTGACACGCTCGGCGCTCAGCAGCCAGGCATGGATGATCCGCCATTTGTCGTGACCGCGGGACTGGAAATCCAATAGCGGCGACTTGCTATCTTCCAATTCGAAAAAGAACTTCAGCGAATCCTTACCCGTGGGGCCGCCCGGCTCGATCGCCTGCTTGGCGACCCAGCGGTCCCATTCTTCGAGGATCAGCGCCTTTGCTTCATGTTGTTTCATAGCCGCGCATTCCCAGCCACGGGAAGCCGTGGGGGTGAGAGTTATCGCGCTGGTCAGGGTTATGGCGAGAAGATGTCAGGGCCGCCGCGCCGTAAAGACAACTTCCTCGTTAGCGAAGGTAGCAGAAACTTATTAAACCTTTCTGAACTTCTAAGTCGAGTCCCGAATGGTCATGACTACTGAATACCCCTTTGTGGTCGAAATTTTGACGCCGACTCAGCCGAGTGTCCCCGCGCGGCTTGGCTGGGGTTAGTTTGTGCCAGGGGATGTCAGTTATGAGCAATGCGTTTCCGCTATCACCGGGGCAGGCGTCCCGGTCCGCAACCTCTTTTCATCGCGAAGAAGACACCGACTGGGATGCCGGCATGGAGCACGACGTCGTGTCCCTGCTAGAGGAAAATGCACGCCTGCGTGCACTGGTGGTGCGGCTGTCCGACCTCGTCCTTAAGAGCGTCATCGATCAGAAATAACACTAAGCTTCCGGGCCAGATGCGACCGCGACGATCATCGCCGTGCGCGTCCGGCACCAGCACGCGAAACATCGCGCCGCCTGGATTGTGCGCCGCCATGGCGCATCTCCGCCTGTCTTGGGCCTTTAGCCCTCCGGCACGCCGGTCTGCAGCGCCAGCGCGTGCAACACGCCGCCCATCTGGCCTTTCAGCGACTGGTACACGATCTGGTGCTGCTGCACGCGAGACTTGCCGCGGAAGGATTCCGAGATCACGGTTGCCGCGTAGTGGTCGCCATCGCCGGCGAGATCCCGGATCGTCACCTCGGCGTCGGGGATCGCTGCCTTGATCATGGTCTCGATATCGCGGGCGTCCATCGGCATTCCAGCAGACCTCCTTGGGGCTCGAATCAGGGCCGGATCGCGCGGCCGTAATGGCCGAACCTAGCGCGGGCGGCCTTCTAGGTCACGTGTTACGGCACTATATTCGGGGACGCTAGTTCTGGAATCTGCCCGATTGTACCGCACCGATCACGACGGGCTGATCAAAAAGGCGCAACATCCATGAAACTCCCAGGTCCCGACCATCCGATCACAATAACGTCCAATCCGAAGCGGGTCCGCGTCTCCGCGGGCGGCGTGATCATCGCCGACACCACCCGGGCGCTGACCCTGAAGGAGGCGCGATATCCCGCCGTGCAATACGTGCCGCGCGCCGATGCCAACATGGCGCTGCTGGAGCGCACCGAGCGCACGACTCACTGTCCCTACAAGGGCGATGCGAGTTATTTCAACATCAAGGCCAATGGGGCGACGCTGGAGAATTCGATCTGGACCTACGAGAACCCGTTCCCGGCGATGGCGGAGATTGCCGGACATCTGGCGTTCTATCCGGACAAGGTGAAAATCGAGGAAGTGGCGTAGCTTCTTTCACCATCATGGCTCGGCTCGTCCCGAGATGTTGGGGCGTTTGGCCTACGCCCTGAAGATCGTGAGCCCGAGTATCAAGAGCACCAGGAAGATCGCGACAAAGATGTAGAACAGGACGCGCGCGATATCTGCCGAGGCCGCGGAGATGCCAGTGAAGCCGAGCAACCCCGCGATAATCGACACGACGAGGAAGATCAGAGCCCACTTCAGGATGGTCATGGTCCGGCCTCCAGCGTTGTAGTTGCCGGATCAACTTTTCGCTAAGGCGTCGGTTCCAGGCCCTTGCCCGGCCTGGTTCCCGCTGCGACATTTGGCCTGGATGAGTCTGCCGGGGGCCCCATGACGACCGTTGCATCTACTGAGATTGCCGCTCACCCCGAGCCGAAGGTCAAATCGCGCAACCTGGCGCTCGACCGGGCCCGCACCTTCCTGACACTGGTGGTGCTGCTGCATCACGCCGTAATTCCCTACACTTATTTCGGCCATACCGATCCGAAGTATTTCTTCGGCTTCGACATGATCGTGCTCGCCACCGACAGCTTCTGCATGGCGATGTTCTTCTTCCTGTCGGGCCTGTTCGCCTGGTCTGGCATCGCCCGCAAGGGACCGGCGAACTATCTGGCGGATCGCCTGATTCGGCTTGGCCTGCCGTTCGTGATCTGCGCATTCACGGTCATTCCGCTCGCCTACTATGCCATCTCGCTGCGGCATCATCCCGAGATCGGCTTTTCGGAATACTGGTGGAATATGATCACCAAGGGCCCGTGGCCGAGCGGGCCGATCTGGTTCCTCTGGGTCTTGCTCGGCTTCGATGTCGTGGCTTGCCTGCTGTATCGGCTGTCACCCAACCTGCTCGACCCGATCAACCGCCTCTCGCTGCGCGGCCGCCGCCGCCCCGCAGAATTCTTTGCGGTCATGCTTGCCGTCACCGCCGCATTCTATGTCCCCGGTCTGATGATCTACGGACCAAGCAGCTGGTTCGAGTTCGGACCGTTCTCGGTGCAGCATGGGCGCGTGATGCTCTATGCAAGCTACTTCTTTTTCGGAGCAGGCATAGGCGTCCGGGATATGGATCGCGGGCTGCTCGCGCCAGACGGCCGGATGGCCAAGGTCAGCTGGGACTGGATGGTGCTGGCGATCGTGCCCTATTGTCTGCTGTGGGGGCTGATCTTCATCAAGCGCGAAATTCTGGGAAACCCGTCACCCTTGCCGAACTGGTACGAGGGTCTCTACGCCCTCTGCTTCGCTGTCTTCAGCGTCGCCATCATGTTTCTGATCCTGGCCATCTTCCAGAGATTCAAGCAGGCAGGCTCAGCCAAGCTGCTCGATCCGATGCAGGCGGACGCCTACGGCATGTTCCTGGTGCACTACCCGATTGCGCTGTGGCTGCAATACTGGCTGTTCGACTACGACCTGCCCGCCATCGTGAAGGCGACGGTCTGCTTCGTGCTGACAGTGCTGTTGAGCTGGGGCATCACGCGCGCGTTGCGGCAGATTCCGGGAGCGACAAGGGTGCTGTGAGCGGCATTTGTCATTCCGGGATGGTCCGAAGGACCAGACCCGTAATCTCGACATTCTCAGGAGTGGAATGCGCTCCATGGTTCGATGCTTCGCATCGCCCGGAACGACTCCTCAACCCTTTCCGCTCATGTAGTTCGGCAGCCAGCTTTCGAAGGCCGCCGTCAACGCGGTGATCGCGACCGGCGGCTCACCTGTCACCGCAATCCCATCGCCGCCCGTGGTGCCGATGCGCGCGCAGGGCACGCCTGCACCCTTCATCTTGGCGAGCACAAGGCCGGCGTCCGCGGCCGGCACTGTGACGATGTAGCGCGCCTGGTCCTCGCCGAACCAGTACGCATGCGGCACGGTCGCGGACGGCGCCGCCAACAGCTGCGCGCCGATGCCACTCGTCATTGCCATTTCGGCGAGCGCGACCAAGAGCCCGCCATCGGAGACGTCATGCACCGCGGTCGCCGTGCCAGCGTGGATCATGCCGCGCACTACATCGCCGTTACGTTTCTCGGCGGCGAGATCGACCGGCGGCGGAGCGCCCTCCTCGCGGCTGCAAACATCACGCAGGTAAACGGACTGCCCCAGCCAGCCATGCGTTTCGCCGACCAGCAGGATCGCCTCGCCTGCCGCCTTGAAGGCGAGCGTTGCGGATTTGGTGAAATCTTCGAGCACGCCGACA
>JAEZEU010000092.1 GCA_023432885.1 Pseudomonadota bacterium
CCGCCAAAACCGCCGCCACCGCCCCCTCCCCGGGCAAGCGCGGGTGATGCGAGGGCGACCGCCGCGCTGAGCGCAACGGCCGTCAGACCTGTCACAATCCTGTTGTTCATGCATCCCTCCATCTCGAACTGCGGCAGCGTATCCGCCGCAGGAAGGACGATCAGGAGAATGAAATGGCTGGCGATTTCAAATGAATAAGGTGACAGATTCTGACTGCGGATTTAACTTTCCAAGAGATCAACTGCTTTGCCGAAAACGGCGAGCAGCTTACACCGTGGCGAGGCGAAGCCGCCGCAGGTTGCCACGCAGACGCGCAAACCGGCGGCGGCATCTCATCACGCCGACCAGCTAGAACCAGACCGATCCTCCCCAGCCGGGTCCTCCCCATCCGACTCCCCACCCGGGCCCGGGGCCTCCCCACGAGGCTCCGAACGCGAGCGTGGGTCCGAAGCTGCAGACGTTGACCCACTCGGGCCCCCAGGCCGTCCATGTTCTGCGCCAGCAACCGCCGTAGCTGGCGTATGCAAGCGGCGCACCGACCCCGAGCCCCCACCCGAAGCCGCGCCGGAAGAACGGCCGGTGGAAGCGGTTATATGCTGCGTAGCGCGGTCCGAAGCGCCCACCTACGAACCGCGGGCCGCCGTAGCCGCCACCGACAAAGCCTGGGCCGCCGAAGCGTGCATTGGCAAAGCGTGCTCCGCCGAAGCGAGTGCCCGCGTAGCGAGCCCCGCCAAATCGCGCGCCGGAAAAACGAGCGCCGCCTGCGAAGCGTGGGCCCCCGAACGCCGGACCTCCCGCAAAACGGCCACCCGGCGAACCGGCAAATCTGCCGCCGCCAAATCCACCGCCTCGCGCCATGGCGCCGCCACGGTATCCGCCGCCCCCGCCGATGGCGGCATTACCGCCGCGGAATCCGCCGCCACCCCCAATGGCAGCACCACCGCCATGGAATCCGCCACCGCCACGCATGCCGCCACCCATGCCACCACCCCCTATGTGACCGCCGCCACCAGCCGCCATGCCACCGCCCCCGTGCCTCTGTGCCAGCGCGGGCGGCGCTGCAAGGGCAACCGTCGCGCCGAACATGCCTGCCATCAAGCATGTCAGAAGTTTCTGATTCATCCTTCTCTCCATCGTGGGAACTGGACGGCGGTATTCCGCCGCCTCTGGAGAGAAAGACCGGGACACTCGATCGTTCCGGGTTTCACGTAAGGAACGCCGCGGTGTGATTGCGACATCAGATGTGCGCGATCTAAGTGGGCGTCTCAGCGCCGACTCGCTTCGCGCTTGCTGCGCCTTTCTGCAGCGCACGCGACTTGTCCTCATCGAGCAGCGCCTCGCGGATCTGCCTGAACTCGCTGCGCTCGGCCTTGTCGACCTTCGGAAAATGAAGGTCGAGCTTGTCCAACGCGGAAACGATCGTGGAACCGATCACCATTCGCGCGAACCACTTGTGGTCGGCCGGAACAATGTGCCAGGGCGCATGCCGCGTCGCGGTGTGGCGGATCATGTCCTGGTAGGCGGCCTGGTACTTGGCCCACAGGCTGCGCTCGGCGATGTCGCCCATGTTGAACTTCCAGTTCTTCGAAGGCTGCTCCAGCCGCTCGAGGAAGCGCTCGCGCTGTTCCTGTCTGGAAACATTGAGGAAGAATTTCAGGATCACCGTGCCATTGCGGGCAAGGTATCGCTCGAAGCAGGAAATATCCTCGAACCGCTCGCGCCAGATGTCCTTGGTCACGAGCTTCGGCGGCAGTTTCTGTTTGGCGAGCATCTCCGGATGCACGCGCACGACGAGACACTCCTCGTAATGCGAACGATTGAAGATGCCGATGCGGCCGCGCTCCGGCAGCGCGATCGCGGCGCGCCACAGGAAATCGTGGTCGAGCTCTTTCGACGACGGCGTTTTGAAGGAGGTGACCTCGCAACCCTGCGGGTTGACGCCCTCGAACACGCTCTTGATCGCGCTGTCCTTGCCGGCGGCGTCCATCCCCTGGAAGATCAGCTGCAGCGACCAGCGATCCTGGGCGTAGAGCTTTTCCTGGAAGTCGGACAGCCGCCTGCGATTGGCCTCGATGATCTTCTCGCCTTTTTCCTTATCGAGGCCGCCCTTCTCGTTAGTCCGGTGCGACTTCAGGTGAAACTCGCCGGAGCCGTCGTAGCGGAATGGCGCGATGTAGGATTTCAGCTGGTCCGCCAGCGACTTCGAAGATTGCTTGCCCATGCCACGAAATGCTCCGGTTGGGGCGGCCCCAATGGAGAATCGGGAATTTCCGCCGCGTCGCGGTGACGATAGACCATCAGCATCAGCGGCGCGAGGCGGCGCAGCAGGCCATGTGCGACATAGGGCAAGGGTTCTGTGAACGGCAGTGCAAGGTCCTGCTCGCTCGCGCCCGCCGCCGCTTTCGCAAGCTCCTGCCCGATCGCGATCGACAGCGCCACTGCGCGCCCGTTGCAGCCGGCCCAGGCGTACGCGTCGGGGCCGAGGCGATGGATGCGCGGCAGAGAATCGGTGGTCATGCCGACATAGCCGTTCCAGACATAATCGAATTTGACTTTGCCGATCTGCGGCCACAACCGCTCAAGCTGTGCACCGACCTCGGCCTCCAAACTCGCGGCATCGCTGCCGATCAGTGCACCGCCCGTGACGAGCCGGTTGCGCGCGTCGTAGCGGGCGAAATAGAGTTCGCCATGGGTGTCCGACATTGCCTGCCGGCCGGGGATCACGGTTCGGCGCGCGGCATCGGAGAGCGGCGCGGTCGCCATCTGCCAGGAGCGCACCGGCATCACCTCGCGCGCGATCTCGGGCGCGAGATGTTTTTCGAACTCGCCGGTATAGGCATTGGTGGCGAGGATCAGCGCACGGCCGCTGATCTCGCCTTCGGGCGCCGTGACGATCCAGCGATTGTTGCGGCGCTCGAACTTCGATGCGGGCGAGCGCGCGAAGATGCGCCCGCCGCGTTCGAGCACGGCGCGTGCTAGCCCCCGCGACAGCGCCAGCGGATTGATGTGGCCACCGGTCCTATTCCAGAACCCGCCGAACCAGGCGTCGGAGCCGAGCATTTTTGCGACCTGCGCGCGCGACAACAATTCGACGGACGCTCCCGCCTTCGACCATTGCCGCACGCGCCGCTCGGCGATCTTGATGCGGCCGGGCGAATGCACCGGCTGGATCCAGCCGGCCTGCTCCTGCTCGGCCTGGATCTGGTAGCGCCGTGCAACGTCAAACAAGGTGGAAGCGCAGTCGCGCAGCAGTGCGACAAATCGCTCGCCCGTATCACGGTGCCTGGCGACAATGTCTTCGGGATCGGGGCGGGTCAGTGTCGGGATCACCTGCCCGTTGTTGCGGCCCGAGCCGCCAAAACCAGGCTCGGCGGCTTCCACGATCGCAACGTCGACGCCCGCTTCGCGCAGATGCAGCGCGGTAGACAGGCCGGTGAAGCCCGCGCCGATGATGACGACGTCGGCCTGCACCGCACCCGCGAGCTCCGGCAGCTCGGGGCCCGCTGGCGTAACCGCAGCCCATAGCGACTCCGGCATGCGGATGCGTCCTGGCGGCATTAGACTTCCTCCGGGCCCAATCGTAGGATGGCTCGAGCGAAAGCGAAACCCATCATTGTCACCACGATGGCGATGGGTTTTCGCAAGGGCTCAAGCCATCCTACAGTCAAGGGACATCGTGCGCGCGTGACCATCAAGAGCATCGCCGGAATCGACCATGCCGTCGTCGCGGTAACGGACCTCGACGCGGCCGCCGCCAACTGGAAGCAGCTCGGCTTCACCATCTCGCCGCGCGGCACCCACAGCGCCCATATGGGTACGGGCAACTACACGATCATGCTCGGCGAGGATTACATGGAGCTGCTCGGCGTGCTCCATGCCACCGAGCACAACGCGCCGACGCGGGCGTATCTGGAGCAGACCGGCGGCGGCATCGAGCGCATTGCCTTCACGACACCGAGCGCCGCGGCCGGCGCTGCCGAACTTCGCACCATGGGGTATGAGCCGATCGGGCCGACCGATTTCGAGCGGCCGGTGACCATGCCTGATGGCCGCAAGGCTGCGGCGAAATTCGCGACGTTCCAGTGGCCGGTGGCGGAGGCGCCCGGCGGCGTGCGCATGTTCGCCTGCCAGCACAAGTCGCGCGAGACGGTGTGGATTGCGGAGCTGCAGCAGCATGCCAACACGGCAACGCGGATCGCGCGGGTGTTCATCGTGACGCCAAAGGCGGAGGAGGATGCGAAGCAGTTGGCGAAGATGATCGCAGGCGAGGTACGCGGCGGAGATGTTGGATTGGCGGTGGTGCCCACCGGATTTGGACGGGCGGATTTTGTCTTTCTCACGCGCGATGCGTTGGGGAAGAATTATCCAGGCGTAGACGTGAGCACCCTGCCCGATCGCGCCGGCGCAGGGCTAGAACTTGTGGTGAGCGATCTTTCTGCCGCGCAACGCGCGATCGGCGCGCGGGCTGTCGCGAGCAGCGGCGCGGTGGTGGTGCCGCCGGCTGCGGCGAACGGAGTGCTGCTGGCGTTTGTGGCGGGCTGATGCCTTCGCCTCTCGCCGCCTGCGGGGAGAGGTGAAGTCACGCCTTCCTCAGCTTCAGCCGCTCGGCGATGCTGCCCAGGATGCCCTTGGGCAGGAAGATGATGAACAGCACCAGCAGCACGCCATAGACGAGGTTGTCCCAGCCGACCGCCTTGGTGCCGAAGCCGATGCGCAGCGTCTCGGCGAGGAGGATGGTGATGATGGCGCCGACGGTCGGGCCGAGCGAGACGTAGACCCCGCCGACGATGGCGGCGAACACCATCTGCAGCGACACCCCGATGCCGC
>JAEZEU010000094.1 GCA_023432885.1 Pseudomonadota bacterium
CTCGGTCGGGATCGACTGCTTCTCGTGCCAGTCGCGCATCACCTCGAAGCGCGGGAAGACGCCGACCTTGTGCAGCTCGGCGACCCTGCCGAGCAGCTTGATCATCTTGCCGGCACTCTCGGCCTTCTCGTTGACCCGCGGCGAATATTGGGGATCGACCAGCACGACGTCGCTGCCGACCGCCTGAATGCGCGCGATGCCGTCCGCAATCATCTTTTCCGTTTCGACCTGATCGAGATTGCGCAACACCGCATTGGTGCCGACCTGCCAGATCACCAGATCAGGCTTCATGTCGATCACTTCGGTCTGCAGCCGCCGCATCATTTCCGGAGCATCCTCGCCGCCCTTGCCGCGATTGACCACAGTGATGTCGGCACCTGGATAATGGCGCTTGAGCTGCGCGGCGAGGCGACTGGGATACGTGAACTCCGGCGCGCTCGAGCCGTAGCCCTGGGTCGAGGACGAGCCGAACGCCACGATCAAGACCGGCTGCCCGGCGATCAGCTTGGTGGCGACATGCGGCAGCGAGCCCATATGCTTGTTGGCGCCCTTTGGCGGCAGGCATGGCACGCGGGCGAAGATATCCTTGACCTTGTCGACGGCGCGCGCCGCGATGCTCTTCTGCGCGGAGACGTTGCCCGCACCGGCAGCCGCCGTCTCGGTAGGCCTGCCCGGCTCGGACGCGGCCGCTTCTGATTTACCTGCTTCGGATTTGGGCACTTCAGCCCTGGCCTGGCCCAAGGCTGCCCGCTGCGCGGTTTGCGCGCGCCCTACCCCCGGCGTCAGCAAGCCCAGGGCCGCAAGCGCAGCCACAGCCAACATCGCGTGCGCGGGAAAAGGGCGGTGAGAACTCATTAACGCTAGTTCCTAATTCTGCTGCGCCTGGTCGAGATGAGCGGCGTCGATGACGAATTTCGACAGCGCGCGACCGATGCAGGCGTGAACACGCTTGGCAAGCTCGGCGCCATGCGTCGTGCTGAACAAATCGAAATCACCGGAATCATTCCAGTGACGCATGATGGCAAAACGGTCGAAAAGGGGGATACCGTGCTGCTGCGCTACCACGCGCATATTGTCGAGATATGGCGGCACAGACGTCATTGTTTCTGTCCGCGGACTGTACTGAAGGTTCACCAGCACCACATCGACGCCCGCCTTTTGCAACGCAGTAACCCCTTCGTCGACGGCACCGCGGAAATCATCGGGATCAATTCCCCGGATAGCATCGTAGGTGCCTGTCTGCCAGATGACCAAAGTAGGGCTTTTTGCTTCCACCAGCTTAATGAGGGTGGCAGCCGTATCCTCGGCCGTCTTGCCGCTCTGTATTTCTACGGACAGATTGACAGGCACCGTGCCCAGTTGGTCCTTCAGCATCGCCTGCAGCTTGGCCGGATAGGCGCTGCCGTCCTGTGACGGAATAGTGGAAGATCGGCTGCCTACCACCAGGACGTTCAGCGGCTTGCCGCCTTTGATCGCAGCGGCAACCTTCGCCAGCGTGCTCTCGCTGGACAGCAAGTGGGCGGGGACGGCGCAGGCCTCAGGCGCATCCTCGGCGCGCGCCGGCGGCGCGGCCACAAGGCCGGCGAGCAACATCACGCTCAGGATGACTGCCCTCATAGGCTTCCCCCGGCCATGTCGGCGTTGCCGATAGTGCCCTTTTTCGCGCCTTTGTCGGCGGAACGCTTGTACCACGAAATCACCCACGCCATGCCGGACATGATCAGGACGCCTGCCACGCTGATCAGGAGTTGCATCGCCGGGCCGCCGGCAAGTTCGGCCAAGACGAAATGGCCGGCGAAGGCCAGGAATACGCCAAGACAGAATATCTCAAGGGAGTGCTGGCCGCAGAGGATCAAAGGTCGCAGCCAGATCGATTTCAGCGGCGGCCAATCCCTGGGCAGGATGCGGACGGTGATGGCCGCCAGCGCCAGGAAGTGCGCAAACCGCAGCACATCGAGGTCGGTCTTGCTGACCGGGTACATCCAGCTCTCGAGCCATTTCGGCATCAGGAAGCCGAGTTGCGCCGGAAAATTCCAGGTCATGGCGACGAAGAACGCAAAGGCGAGATAGGCTATGCACAGCCATAGCGTCACCTGCGAGGACAGGATGCGCGACATCCGCCGCGCCCCGCCCAGCGCGCACCAGGCGCCGAACACGAACAGAAGCTGCCAGGCAAAGGGATTGAAGAACCAGACGCCGTTCGGATAGGCGGAGAGGTAGAGATCGAAATACCAGGTCAGCGCATACAGCGTCGCCGAAAGCACCAAGGTGACGTCGGTCCGCCACTTCATCAGCCACAGGATCAGCGGCAAGAACAGCATCAGCACGATGTAGAGCGGCAGCACGTCCATGTTCACGGGACGGAATCTCAGAAGCAACGCCTGGATGATGGTGACGTCGGGCTGCTTGAGAAAATCCATGATGCCCATTTCCTCGCTGTAGAGCGGGTTCTCGAAACGGGTGGCGACATAGGAGATTTCGGCAAGGAAGATCGTGAACAGAAACACATGGGCGACGTAGATCTGCCAGACCCGCCGCATGATGCGCGCGCTCGCCACCACGAAGCCGCGCTCCTGCATGGCGCGGCCATAGACGAAGGCGGCAGTGTAGCCGGAGATGAAGATGAAGATTTCGGTGGCGTCGGAGAATCCGTAGTTGCGGATCGTGAACCAGGTGAGGATGTTGGCCGGCAGATGGTCGACGAAGATCAGCCACAGCGCCATGCCGCGAAACAGATCGAGCCGCAATTCGCGCTCGCCGGTAACGGGCAACGTGATTGCCGGCGCGGACACCGCGGCGGCATCGGTCATCGCATGGCTCGTCTTGGTTTCGCCGCGTGGCGTTCCGGCAATTGGATCGGCAATGGACGTCATCTGGCACCGTCTTGGCAACTGGGCATTCGCATTTGCGCCGTCCGAGAACGATCATATCGGCGGGCAAGCTGCATACAAGATGCGCCGACAGATACGAAGCCCGGCGGCGCGCGGTTGCGCAGTAGGACGGAACTATGTTGAAACCGCGGTGCAGCAACCCGCATCGAGGCACTTCCGTGGCAGCCGGACGGATTGGTTCCACCGGCTTTCTTGGCTATGATGCGACTTAGGATTTTCGAAAGCTGTTTTCCATGTACCGCGCCGTCACCCGCCAGATTGAAGTCACCGTCGAACCGAACTTCCTGCCGGAACGTTCGTCGGTCGACAAAAGCCAGTATTTCTGGTCCTACACCATCGTCATCACCAACACCGGCGGCGAGACCGTGCAACTGCGCACCCGGCACTGGATCATCACCGACGCCACCGGCCGCAGGCAGGAAGTGCGCGGCGAAGGCGTGGTCGGCGAACAGCCGGTGCTGGCGCCGGGCGAGCGCTTCGAATACACCAGCGGCGTACCGTTGCCGACCGCGTCGGGCTTCATGACCGGCCGCTACCAGATGGTCAGCGAGAGCGGCGAGCGGTTCGAGATCGACGTGCCCACGTTCTCGCTGGACAGCCCCGACAGGAACCGGGTGTTGAACTAGGGGTAACACCTCAGCTCTCCATGCCAGCACTGTCATGCTCCGCGAAAGCGGAGCATCCAGTACGCCGCGGCTTCTCGGCTCAATCACTGCCGCCTCTGGAATACTGGATCCCCGCCTGCGCGAGGATGACGACTGGATGTGACTTCGCGATCTCGCGACATGTTCTGTCCGAGGTTTGCATCTACGTTGCCCTCCCAAAAATCCGAGGGCGCAGGGAAGACCGGGTGCTTGCTGCACCCGCGGTCTCGCGTGCGATTTGCGCAAACAAAAATGCACACGAGCATACAGGTTCAGCGGAAACACTCCGGCCTTCCCTGCGCAATGGCTTTACGGCTTACTTCGTGATCTCCCCGGAGAACGGCTCTTTTGCCTCCGTCGCCCAAAAGAAGCTTCGCTTCTCGAGGACTTGACGCCAGCACCGCGACGTCAGGACCACACGACTTCGCCGTACGCGTCATGCGCGCTCGTCTATTGCGCAATCCGCGTCCACCGCATCTCACCGCGCGTTCGTGACGATCGCGAGCCGCCCCTCGTAACGGGTGAGA
>JAEZEU010000120.1 GCA_023432885.1 Pseudomonadota bacterium
TGGCGCACCCGACACGATTCGAACGTGTGACCTTTGCCTTCGGAGGGCAACGCTCTATCCAGCTGAGCTACGGGTGCTTGAGCGCCTTCATTTAGCCGATTGGTCCCGTCCGGGCAACCGGCCGCGCGGCGATTGTCCCGTCCGTTGCAGGCTGTACACTGCCTGGAAAGCAAAGCTGCGCCGGCCCGGCCGCGCGCCAAAGAGGGGAAATGCGCATGCGTCCGCTGGAATTTGGCTGGTATTTGCCGACCCATGGCGACACCACGGCCTATGGCCTGCCGGAGGCGCAAGTCCCCGGTTCGGTGGAACTGTGCGATCGCGTGGTGCAGGCGGCGGAAGCTGCCGGCTTCGAGTATCTTTTGATTCCGGTCGGCGCGGTGTGCTGGGAGGCGTGGATTTCCGGCGCCTTCATGGCGGCGCGTTCATCCAGGATCAAGCCGCTGATCGCGGCGCGCCCGGGCTACATCAATCCGGTGCTGATGGCCAAGATGATCTCGACCTTCGACCAGATGTCGGGCGGGCGCATCTGCATCAACCTGATCGCGGGCCAGAACGAGAGCGAGGTCGAGGCTGAAGGCGTGCGCTATGCCAAGGAGGAACGCTACGCTCTGATGGAGGAGGAAGTCTCGATCCTGAAGGCGCTGTGGTCGACGCGCGGCCCGGTGCATTTCGACGGCAAGTTTCACAAGATTGCCGGCGCCTTCATCCGGCCGCGGCCGCTGCAGCAACCGTATCCGAAATTCTATCTTGGCGGCGGCTCGCGGCAGGCCTGGGAATTGTCGGCGAAACATTCCGACGTGCACCTGTTCTGGGGTGACCTGCCCGAGAAGATTGCTTCCAATATCGCCGAGATCAGGGAGATGGCGAGGGCACATGGCCGGGCGAACGAGATCGGCTTCGGCATGCGATTGCAGGTGATCTGCCGCGAGGACGAGAAGCAGGCGTGGGAGGCCGCCGATCAATTGGTGCGTCACGCCACCGAGCGGCAGAAGCACGAGATGAAGACACTCTACAACAAGTCGGAAGCCAACATGCGCGTGCAGCAGCTCGCCCGCGAGCACGGCGATCTGCTGTTGCCTCACTTATGGACCGGCATCACCAAGGTGCGCCCCGGCGCCGGCATCGCCGTCGTCGGCAATCCCGAGCAATGCGCGGCCACCCTGCAGCAGTTCATCGATGCCGGCTGCCATTCGTTCTGTCTGTCCGGCTATCTGCACGACGAGGAGGCGGAGCGCTTCGGCCGTCTGATCCGCCCGATCCTCGCGCAGAACAACCGCGGACGGCTCGCAGCCTGATCGCGTAGCAATGCCGTAGGATGGTTTCGCTTTTCTTGGACTACATTGCCTTGTTGGCCGCCACCTGCGCTGCCAGCAGCTTGCGCGTGGCCTCGACGTCCACCAGCGGATAGACGTCGAACTCAGCCGGGATGATGTCGGCCCATTCGTTCAGGATGCGGTGCAGCGCTTCGTTGCTCTCGACCTCGAACACCGCCACCGCGCCGCGGCCGACGCGGGCATAGACGTGCTTGCACACGCCGGCCGCCTTCTATCGGCCGATCCACGGCCAAAAGCTCTGCCGCCGCGAGGCCATGTCGGATGGCCGCTCCGGCCGCGGGTTCGAGACGACGAGAAACAGGGCCACGGTGATTTGCTCGGAAGTTGACGCGCGGGCGAAACTGCAGGGTGGGGGGCGAAGGCCACATCCGCCGAAGCTCAACGAGCGCAGGCGGCGGCGTGCCCCCTTACCTCATTCACGCCGGCACGATCGTCCTGCCGATCGGCCACAGCGCGATGCCGGCAAGTTTAAAATGCGCCCAGGCGAAGGGCAGCCCGATGATGGTTACCGCCCAGATAATCGCGGTGATGAGATGGCCGAGCGCCAGCCACCAGCCGGCGAGCACGAACCAGATGATGTTGCCGATCACCCCGAGCGGCCCGGTGCCGATGTCGGACATGCCCGTCACCTCGTCGCGGCGCACCGCGCGCGAGCCGAACGGCAACAGCGTATAGACCGCGATATTGAAGGCCGCCCGCGCCCAGGGCAGGCCGATGATGGTGATCGCCATGATCACGGCGGCCACAAGCCAGCCGAACGCCATCCAGGCGCCGCCGATCAGGATCCAGAGGATGTTGAGGATGATGGAGACCGGCTGCATGACAGACCTCGTTCAGGTTACAGCGTGATCCCGGGCCGCGCTCACGTTGGCGGAAAGCGGGCGTGCATTCGCAAGGGATCAAGTTCGAGCAAAAGCACCCGCACGCAATATAGGCCCAGCGAAAACAGCGTGGTAGGGCTTGTTCTGGCGAATGGGCAGACTAGCCGCGCGCCTTGCGTGGCGGATCCTGCGCGGGCCTGGCCGCATTGGCGCGCGCCAGGCGCGCTTTCGCAAGCTCCAGCAGCATGTTCTCGGTGGTGATCACGCGATTGCGGCCGAGATGCTTTGCGGCATACAGCGCCTGGTCGGCCTGGCCGATCAGCCAGTCGGGCCCGACCACCTCCTGGCCCGGAACGTAGGCCGCCACCCCCAGGCTCAGGGTGACGCAGGCATCCCTCGCGGAGCCGCCGAGTACGATGCGCATCTCGGCGACGGTATGGCGCAGGCGCTCGGCCACCGCAGCGGCGGCGGCCATGTCGGTATCCGGCATGATGATGGCGAATTCCTCGCCGCCATAGCGGGTGGCAAGGTCGGTCGGCCGAATCGCGGTCTTGCTCATCATGGCGGCGATGTCGCGCAGGCACTCGTCGCCGCGCTGGTGACCATGATTGTCGTTGAACAGCTTGAAATGGTCGACGTCGGCGAACAGCAGCGCGAGCGGCCGGTCCGAGCGCTCGGCACGCGCCCATTCGATCTCGATCGCCTGGTCGAAGGAGCGGCGGTTGCCGAGTCCGGTCAGCGCATCCTGGGCCGCCAGTCGCTTCAGCGCCATCTCGGCGCGCTTCTGTTCGGTCATGTCGCGCAGGGTTTCCACCACCGCGATCAGGTTGCCGTCCTCGTCATGGATCGGGCCGGCGTCGATGGCGAGATACAGGTGATTGCCGAGCCGCGGCATCACGCACCAGTTCTCCGCCGACGAACCGAGGCGGTCGTCCAGGGTGACGATGAATTCCGAATAGAGGTCCCCGATCAGTTCCTGGCGGCCGAGCGCCACGAGGTCGG
This sequence comes from Pseudomonadota bacterium, assembly GCA_023432885.1. GTDB lineage: Bacteria > Pseudomonadota > Alphaproteobacteria > Rhizobiales > Xanthobacteraceae > Bradyrhizobium. Next base: position 3,158 of record JAEZEU010000120.1, read on the forward strand.
CGAGACAATAGCGCTCTTCCTCGTAGAACGCCTGCCAGTGGTTGCGGGTGCCCAGAACTTCCATGGCGGAGACGCCCGTGAGCCGCTCGCAGGCTCTGTTCCACACCACCACGCGCCGATCCGCATCGATCACGAAGGTCGGTATCACCAGATGCTGCAGCAGCCGCGCGGCATAGTGATTCGCGGCATCCGCAGCCCCACGGTTTCTGGTCGGATCCTGCGCCATCACGCCACCGCCGCCACGTCGCAGGAGGAGGGTATGAGCAGCTTGCGCAGCTCCGCGCTCGGCCTCGCGCCGGAGAACAGGAAGCCCTGCATCTGGGTGCATCCGAGCGCACAGAGCAATTCCTTCTGCTGCGGCGTCTCGACGCCTTCGGCCACCGTCGTCATGTTGCAGGAAGCCGCGATGTTCACCACCGCCTGCACAATGACGGACGAACCGTCGGCCTCGGTGAGGTCGGTGATGAAGCAGCGGTCGATCTTGATCTTGTCGAACGGGAAGCGCTTGAGATAGCTCAACGAGGAATAGCCGGTGCCGAAATCGTCGAGCGCGATGCGCACGCCGAGAGCTTTCAGCTGATGCAGGATGGCGAACGCCGTTGTGTCGTCGCCGATCAGCACGGCCTCGGTGATCTCGAGCTCCAGCCGGTTCGCCGGCAGGCCGGAGGCGGCGAGCGCGCTCGCGACCTTCAGCGCCAGCGTCGGCTCGCGCAGTTGGACGGGCGAGACGTTGACGGCAAGCCGGATATGTTCCGGCCAGTTCGTTGCTTCCGTGCAGGCGGTGCGCAGCACCCACTCGCCGAGATCGACGATGAGGCCGGTGTCTTCCGCAACCGGAATGAAGGCGGCAGGCGAGATCATGCCGCGTTCCGGATGGTGCCAGCGAACCAGCGCTTCGCAGCCTGTCACGCGGTCGCTCTTGAGCTCGACCTGCGGCTGGTAGTGTATTTCGAACCCGCCTTGGGTCAGCGCATGGCGCAGATCCTGCTCCAGCGCCAGCCGCGCCTTCGCGGTGGCGTCCATTTCCGGCTCGAAGAAACGATAGGTTCGGCGTCCGTCCGACTTGGCGCCGTACATTGCCAGATCGGCATTCTTGATCAACTGGTCGATGTCGGTGCCATCCTGCGGGGCGAGCACGATCCCGATCGAGGCGTCGGATGACAGGTGATGGCCCAGGCACTGGAACGGCTGACGCACCGCCTCGCGGATCCGGGTGACGAAATCCAGGACGTCGTTGACGCCCTTGACGCCGGTCTGGATCACCGCGAACTCGTCGCCGCCGAGCCGCGCGATCAGATCGCCCTCGCGGATGCAGCCCTTAATGCGCCCAGCGACAGCCTTCAACAGTTCGTCGCCGACGTGATGGCCGAGCGAGTCGTTGATGCCCTTGAATTCATCGACGTCGATATAGAGCAGCGCAAACTGCTCGCCGCGCGACACCTTTAGCATCTCCCGCTCCATCTGCTGCCGGAACAGCACGCGGTTCGGCAGGTCCGTCAGCGGATCGAAGTGGGCGAGATGCGCGATCTTTTCGTGGGCGCGGCGACGTTCGGTGACGTCGTTGACGACGTGGATGATGTAGCGGATCTCGCCGCCATTGTCGCGGATGCCGATCCGTGTCGATGTGATGTAGCGCTTGCCGAGAGCCTGGCTGTCCCAGAGATGCTCGTCCTTGAACAGGACGCCGGACTGCAGCGTCTTGTCGTCGTCTGCATTGATGATGTCCGCGGAATGTTGCGGGAACAGGTCGGGGGCCGTCTTGCCGACGATTTCGTCGGTCGGCACGCCGAATTGCTCCGCGGCGACACGATTGGCGAGCAGATAGCGGCGGTCGCGGGCGTCCTTCACCGTGATCTGCGAGGGGATGTGATCGAGGATCTGGCTCAGGAAGGCGTAGTTGCGGTCGCGCTCCTGCTCGAGCCGCTGCCGTTCCGTGATCTCTTCGATGGTCGCCACCCAGCCGCCTTGCGACAGCGGCTGGTTGACGATCTGGAACCAGCGGCCATCCGTCGAATTCGCGATCGTGGTGGTGATTTCCCCGTTGGCGAGCCTGCGCTGGATTTTGTCGTAGAGCTCATCGGGGTCGCAGGCGAACGAGCCCGTCTCGGCGCGATGGCGCATGACGGCGCGCGCGTCGGCGCCGGGCTTGACGATGTCCGGCGACAGGCCAAACATGTCGATGAAGCGCTGGTTGCATAGCACGAGGCGTTCGGCGCCGTCGTACAGCACGAGTCCCTGCGTCATGTTGTTGAGCGCGGTGTCGAGTTGTTGTTTCTGCGATTCCAGCCGCTGCTGCGTTTCCTGGTTCTGCCGTTTGATCTGCCGTATGATCAGCAACAGTGTGACGCCGATCGCCAGCGTTAGCAGGCAAGCGCCCACGATCATGGCGCGTGTCTGGTCGCGCCAGTCGGCAAGCACGGTCGACATCGGCATGGTCGCAACGACGGTGATCGGATAATTGCGTATCGCAGCCGCAGCACCGACACGTTCCTGTCCGTCCACCGGACTCATCACCCGCATCGTCTGGATACCGCCATTGGCCCGGACACCGGCGATCAGAGGCGCTTTGGCGAGTTTCTGTCCGATCATGGATGGGACATGGGGATGGCGTGCGATCATCGTTCCGTCGCCATGGAACAGGGCGATTGCGGCGCCGTTGCCCAGCGAGACGGAAGCGAAGAATTTTTCGAAGCTGGCGGGGTCGATACGCCGCCCCATGACCCCGAGGAACATGCCGTCGGATCCGCTCAGGCGGTGCAGCATGAGGGTGGTCCAGTCGCCCGTGAAATAACTGCGCACCGACTCGACCAGCACTGCCGCATCAGGCTGACCGGACCGCAGCGTCGAGAAGAAGCTGCGGTCGGAGATGTCGATCTCCGGCAGCGGTCCAGGAGCGGATGAATTGATCAGCCGGCCATTGACGTCGAAGATATTGACGATACCGATATAGGACAGGGCGCCTAGCCTGGACGTCAGCAGCTCATGTGTTTCGGCGCGCGACGCCTTTAGCCGGAATTCGTCCGGCGAAGCCATCTGCGGGATGCCCATCTGGAGAATGAGGCTCCGCTCGATGGTGTTGGAATCCTCGAACTGTTGCTCGAAGTGGCGCGTCAGCAGCAACACGGTGTTCTCGAGCTCGCGCAGGCCGTTCGCCAATGCGCGCTCGCGGAACTGGTCGATCATGACGGCGGTGCCGACCAGGATCGCGGCTGCGAGCAGGACGCCGCACACCAACAGCCACGTCACCGGGCCGCGGCGAACGGATGCGGCAATGCTGCGCGACCCGTCGGTTGCGGCTACCCGGCCCGTCATCCTGGCAAGCAATTCACGCATCTACCCAGCCCTTCAACCTATGGGTACGATACGAGGAATGGCAATCGCGTTAGGAAATCCGGTTACCCCGGTCTTAATCGATCCCGCTCCGTCAGTGCGGATGCAGGGGCCGCGCACCCACCACCGCTAACGCGGAGTTAACAAGGACGTGGGCGTCAGCGCCGATAGCGGGCGGCGCGCGCATAGCCGCTGCGGCTCTCCGGCATGGGGCGGCTCGCAAGACTGGCGCGCGACTCGCTCCTTGCCGGGGTCGCCAGCTTCAGATCCTCGAGGAAGGTCGGCCTGTCGAAATAATAGCCCTGGGCATAGCGGATCCTGGTCGCGGCCTGCAGGTAGGCCAGCTCCTCGTGGGTCTCGATACCCTCCGCAATTACCGTCATTCCGAGCGCTTCCGATAGCGACTCGATGGCGCGCAAGATACCCTGGCTGCGCGACCGCTTATGGATGTCGGTGATGAAGGAGCGATCGATCTTGATCTCGTCGGCCGTGATGTCGGCGAGCGCCGACAGCGACGAGTAGCCGGTGCCGAAATCGTCGATCGAGATGCTGACGCCGATTTTGCGCAGGATCGGCAGGATCTCGTCCTGGAACAGCGTCTTGGTCACGAAGGCGTCTTCGGTGACCTCGATCATGAAGCGCTTCGCGAAGCCGGTCTGCTCCAGCGCGTCTGCGAAGGGGCGCATGAATTCGGGATCGCCCGCCTGCTTCGCGGCGACGTTGATGCTGATCGTGACATCGTGGCCGAAAGTGCCGTTGATCAGGTCGATCGACTTGACGATGTCGGCCAGCACCAGATGTGTCAGCTCGTCGATCAGCCCGAGCTCGGTCGCCAGATTGATGAAGGTGCCCGGTGCCTGGATCACGCCCTCGTCGTCGCGCAGACGGACCAGCGCCTCGATGCCCCTGACCTCGCGGGTGCGGATATCGACCTTGGGCTGGAAGGCGCAGCAGAACCGCTTTTCCAGGATTGCGAGCCGCAGCGACTGCTCGACCTTCATGCGCGCCTGCGCCTCGCGCTCCATGCTGTGGTCGAAGAACGCCGCCGTGCCCTTGCCGGCGTTCTTGACCCGGTACATCGCGATGTCGGCGTTGTGACGCAGCGCGTCGTAGCTCCTGCCGTGCTCGGGATAGAGGCTGACTCCGATCGAGATCGATGCGAAGATTTCCGAACCGTCGATGAAGAGGGGCGCCTTGATCCGCTCCAGCATGAAGCGGATGAATTCGGCGACTTCCTGCTGGCTGTGCACGGGATGCAGCAGCAGCACGAATTCGTCGCCGCTGATCCGCGACAGCATGTCCGACGCGCGCAGGTTCATGCCGATCCGGCGCGCCATCTCGACCAGCAGCGCATCGCCGATTGCGTGGCCGTAATAATCGTTGATGTGCTTGAAATTGTCGACGTCGAGAAAGGCCAGGGCGAAGCCGGCAGTGCCGCCGTCCTGCAGCAGCTTGTTGACGCGGTGCTCGATCACCCGGCGGTTCGGCAGGTCCGTCAGCTCGTCATAGTAGGCCGAGCGGAACAGCTGGTCTTCGAATGTCTTCTGCTCCGTGATGTCAGCTGAGCTCGACAGCATCAGCTCGCGACCGGAGATGTGTACCGGCTGGTGGCTGGTCAGGAACACCTGACGGCCGCCCTCCCGGATGAAGCTCTCCTCGACCACCACGGTGCGTCCGGTGCGAAAGGCCTCGTCTACGCCTTCGCGATGGTTCTCGTGCCCGTTGCCCCGGTCCTGGCCGGTCTGCCATTGCGCGGCCGCGTCGTTGGCGAGCAGCACGCGGCCATGCTCGTCCTGCACGGTAACGCCGTTGGGAAGCATCCTGAGAACATCGCGCAGGATGCTCAGCTCGGAAGCGGATTCGTCCTCGTTCCCGGGCGTCGTCACGCCGGACTGCGAGCCTTCGTTGCGGGGACCGTGCATGGCGCCGAGAGTGACCAATTCCGTTGTAGTTTTGGTTAAGTGGGGACCGCGACCGCCCCTTCTTCGGCCGCGGGCGGCAATTCGGTCCGCGTTGCCGGAAGACGTCATTAACAGAACGTCAACGCACCCCGCCAAGGTTGCGCTTGATGCGCGCCTTGCCCCGATAACGGCGCTCAGCTCGCGGGGATACGGCATTGCATGCTGCAATGAACGCCGCTCCGGAGGAAACTGATCTCGGTTTTTCCATCGAACGAACGCAACGCCGAGCTCAGCAGCCTCGTACCGAAGCCCGGCTTGCCGATAGTCTCCACCGGCGGTCCCTGGGTTTCGTCCCAGACGATGCTGAGACGGTCGTCCGATACCGTCCATGACACCTGCAGGAAACCTCGCGGGGATGCGAAGGCGCCATACTTGCCGGCGTTGGTGGCGAGTTCGTGAAACATCAGCGCCAGGCTGATCGCCAGCCTTGACGGCAGGAACAGCGCATCCCCGTTCAGGCTGAAGCGGACATGGCCGTAGGGCCCAAGCTCGGACCGCAAGAGGTCGCGGATGTCGCATCCCGTGCCGTCCACCCGCGCAATCAGGTCGTCGGTCGCCGACAGCGCGCGGATCCGCCCGTCGATGGCATTCCAGACTTGCGGCTGGTCGGCCAATACCTGGTGCAGCACCGCATGGATAGTCGAGGTCTTGTTCTTCAGCCGGTGCTGCAACTCGTCGACGAGCAGCTTGCGATATTGCTCTTCCTCGAGCAGCCGCCTGGCGATGTCGCGCTGGCGCGTCGCGATGCTGCGGTAATGCTCCACCCCCCAGACTGTCACGCCGCATGCCGCCCAGAAAATGACGAGCTGCACGAGGCGCGCCGAATCCGCCGTGGTGGCGCCGAAATTCACGGTAACTCCGAGCGCGCCAGCCGCGATCGCGGTGAGGATTCCGATCCGGTAGCCGCCGAACATGGTCGCCAGCAGGACGGCCGGAACATACGGCGTGAAGAACACGTCGGGTCGGACCTGGGCCAGCGCCCATCTCGCAAGCGTCGAGAGCGCTAAACAGAGTATCGCAAAACCGATGGCGAGCGACAGCGTGGGTTGAGACACCCCTCGCCAGCCCCGCCGGAATTCTTTCATCAACTTCGTCATGGATCTGTCACTTCACGTGATCAGCGGATCCAAATTATGGCCGAGCATAGGGCAAAACCGGCGTTTTCCAGAGTGGCGGTGGCGGTAGTCGGTGTCATGCAACCTCCTCGCGAGAGCTTGCACAGTTTTCCCCCGGCGGAGATAGTGCGACCATCCGGTATTTTCGAAGGGGGAAATTATGGGACGGCTGGAAGGTAAGGTTGCGGTGATCACAGGTGCAACGAGCGGCATTGGATTGCGCACGGCCGAGGTCTTCGTCGCCGAGGGGGCGAAAATCGTGATCGCGGGGCGACGCGTGCCCGAGGGAGAGGCGCTCGCGAAGCAGCTCGGCGCTGCCTGCGTCTTCCGTCAAACCGACGTCACCCAGGAAGAGCAGATGCGCGCGTTGATTGCGCTGGCCGTCGACAAGTTTGGCAAGATCGATTGCCTGTTCAACAATGCCGGCGGCCCCGCGCAGACCGGGGGCATCGAGGGCCTCGAGGTGGAGCGGTTCGACGCCGCGATGGCAACGCTTGTGCGCAGCGTCATGCTCGGCATGAAGCATGCCGCGCCCTACATGAAGAAGCAGGGATATGGCAGCATCATCAACAATGGCAGCATCGCCGGTCGGCTGGCCGGCTTCTCCTCCTCGGTGGTCTACGGCGCGGCCAAGGCCGCCGTCATCCACCTCACCAGATGTGTGGCGATGGAACTCGGCGAGTCCAATATCCGCGTCAACTCGATCTCGCCGGGCGCAATCGCAACAGGCATCTTTGGCAAGGCGCTCGGGCTTTCGACCGAAGCCGCCGAGAAGACACCGGCCGTGATGCGCGAGGTCTACAAGGCCGCGCAGCCGATCCCGCGCGCGGGACTGCCCGACGACATCGCGCATGCCGCGGTGTTCCTGGCCAGCGACGAATCCTCCTTCGTCAATGGCCATGATCTCGTCGTCGACGGCGCCATCACCGGCGGCCGCAACTGGACGCAGCAGCAGCAAGGCTACGTCGCCCTGCGCCAGGCGTTCGACCAGGGGACGTGAGGGAGTACGTCATTCCGGTGCGATGCGCAGCATTGACCATGGTGCGAATTCGCGCACCTGAGGATCTCGAGATCCGGGTCTGGTGCTTGCGCACCTCCCGGAATGACAGCGCAAATGGAGTGACCGCCATGTTCGCAGCAACCGCCTTCAATCAGCCCGAAGCCCGCCGGTTCCATTTGGCCGTCATCGCGGGCCTTGCCTGCGCCTTCCTGATCGCCAAGGCCGCGCCGGCCACGCGCGATGTCGTCGCCGCCGTAATCGAGCCGCTCTGCATGACTTCAGCCGGTTCTTCCCAGGACGTCGTCGAGCCCATCACCTCGCACGCGCTGCCGAACGTGCCGGGCAAGCGCGTCACCGTGGTGCGCGTGTTCTACGGGCCCGGGGGCTTCACACCGCCGCATTATCATTCTGGGTCGGTGACGGCCTATGTCACGAAAGGCAAAATCCGCTCGCAGCTCGGCGGCGGGCCGGTCGAAACCTTCAAGACCGGACAATCCTTCTTCGAGCCGCCCGGCTCGACGCATCTGGTCTCGGCCAACGCCAGCAACGCCGAACCTGCGGAATTGATCGCGATCTTCGTCGCCGACGAAGGCGCGCAGCTCACGACGTTGCTCAAGCAGTGAAGCGCCAACGCGAGGTATGGATGTCACTCGTCTGATCTGAGCGCCGAGGCGGGCGCCGACTCATCGGTTTTTTGCAGCTCGAACAATGCCGGTTCCAGGCGGGAAAACTCGGACGGCTGCAACGCGCAAGTTCACGCTGGTTTGATCTTCACCTTCAGGCCGTCGCGCGGCTTCGGGATCGGCCACATCTGCCAGTCCGCCTTGTAGCCGGGCACCAGCGACACCTCAAGGTTCTGCAGAAAATGCCGCGCAAATGTCTTTGCCTGCATGTAGGCGAAGTGCAGGCCGAGGCACATATGCGCGCCGCCGCTGAAGGGTACCCAGGCGAAACGGTGACGATGACGCTGCTCTTCGTCGGTAAAGCGCAACGGATCGAATTTTTCCGGCTCCGGCCATATCTCCGGCATATGATGCGTGAACAGCGGATTGACGCCGACCAAGGTGCCGGCAGGGATGTCATATCCCTTGAAGGTGAAATCGCGCACCGCGCGGCGCGGTATCGATGGCACCGGGGGCTTGCGCCGCAGGGCTTCCTTGAATGCCATTTCAGAGAGCGGCATCTTTTCCAGGTCGTCGAAGCTGGAGGGATCGTTGGCGTCGATGCCGAGTCCCTTGACTTCTTCGCGAAGCCTCGCCTGCCACTCGGGATTGGCAGCGAGCTCGCCGACAAACGAGCTCAGCGACGAGGTCAGCGTGTCATGCGCGGCCAGCATCAAGAAGCTCATGTGATCGATGATATCAGCGGTGGACAGCAGTGCCCCGTCCTCGTGCGTTGCCTGGCAGAGCTGCGAAAACAGATCCTCGCCGCCGCCCCGCGCGCGGCGCAACGGAATCTGCTCGGCGAAGTAGGCCACGATGCGTTTGCGGCCCGCCACGCCGCGCCCCATCTGCGTGAATGGCAATGGGCGGCGGATCGGCGCCACGGACGCCGCCACCATGTCGATGAAAGCCTGGTTGATCTCGTTGACCTCCGGCCCGATATCGGTGCCGAGGAACGATGTCGCGGCAAG